>JAQXKW010000165.1 GCA_029010655.1 Clostridia bacterium
TTCTGTCCGCCATTTTCCGAAGCACTTCATTTCTGTTTACAATATTGCCCGTAAATCCTACAAATCCGCACATTATCTGTTTCCCCCAAATTTTCGTATTTTACATTATATCATATATTATACGGAAAATAAAGGGCTTTCACAAATTATTTGCGGCGGAACATGAGTTTTCTTATCATATCTGCGGGGATAACCGTAGCGGCAATAAGTGCGGTCACGGCAAGATGACGAGCCGTAAGGGGTACGCATCGGAAAACCTCGCCGCCGAAATAGATTATCAAAAGCTGAATCGCCGCAACCATAGTCATAATCAGTATGAACGGCTTATTGCCGGAAAGGTGGGAGGTAATATTAACTCTCTCGGTTCTTGCATTAAAGGAATTAAAAATTCCGCAGAAAATGAACATGGCAAAAAACGCCGTCAGATAATATTTATCGTCTCCGCCGAAATACTGGCGGAGGGCGCGGCTTTTCAGGAAAAACACGCTGAGGGACAGTGTATATGAGCCTGTTATGAAAATCTGTGAGAGCATTCTGCCCGTTAAGATTTTGGCGTCCCGGGGCAGAGCCTTTCGCTTCATGTACCGCCTCAGCGCAGGCTCTCCCGCAAATGCAAGACCGCCCAAAGTATCCATAATAATATTTACCCACAGCATCTGTATTACGGTGACGGGGCAGTCCACGCCCATAAAGGGACCTATAAGGGATATTCCCATGGCGGAAAGGTTCATAAGAAGCTGGAAAACGATAAATTTCCGAATGCTTTCAAAAATCGTTCTGCCGTAAAGCACCGCCTTTGTAATTGAGGTGAAGCTGTTATCCGTTATAACAATATCTCCCGCCTCCTTGGCAATTTCCGTTCCCGCACCCATGGCAAAGCCTACGTCTGCGGCGGTCAGCGCCGGGGCGTCGTTTATTCCGTCCCCTGTCATGCCCACTACAAGCCCCGATTCCTGAGCGAGCTTTACAAGGCGCATTTTATCGGAGGGCAGTGCCCTTGCCACGACGGCAAGGGAGGGGAGAATTTCCTTTACCTGTCCGTCGTTCATTTCGTGAAGCTGTGACGCCTCCAAAACCGTGCTCCTTTTTTCGGTGATTATGCCCGTTTCCCCTGCTATTGCGGCGGCGGTGACCGGGTTATCGCCCGTAACCATTACCACGTGAATTCCCGCACCCTGCGCTGTTCTCACAGAGCTTGCCGCATCATGGCGCACAGGGTCTCTTATGGCGGCAAGGCAAATAAAGGTGAGATTTTCTGCATTTGTCAAATTATCATTATCGCTCCTTGCCATGCACAGCACCCTGCACGACTTTTCGGCAAATGCAGAAATTTTCAGATAAAGCTCGTTTCTCTCCTTTTGAGACATGGCACAGACCTGACCGTTTTCCGAAATATATGAAACGGATTTTTCAAGGAGCTTTTCCGCCGCCCCTGCAAAATAGGAATATTCTCCGTTATAGCCGCCGGAATATTTCCTTTCCGGGTCGAAGGGAAACCGCTTTACGGGCGTTTTTCCTCCGTGGGCGAATTTTTTCAGAGACGCCTCTGTGGAGCTTCCCGTTTCTCCGCAGGACGCCCTTATGCAGTCGGAAACTGCTTGGGCTAAAGTTTTTGGCATTTGTCTTATATCGGAGGCTTCAAAGCCTACCCCCGACACCTTTTCCACGGTCATTTTCCCTGTGGTAAGTGTTCCCGTTTTATCGGTGAAAAGTATATTCATGCTCCCTGCGGTTTCAATACCTACAAGTCTTCTGACAAGCACACCCGAGCGGAGCATTTTTTTCATATTCGATGAAAGAACAACGGTGACAAGCATGGGAAGTCCCTCGGGCACCGCCATTACTATTGCCGACACCGCCACGGTAACCGCTCTGATAACCTCCGAAAGGAGGAACTGTTTATCGGCAAGCCTTGCCGACACAAGCGCCATATCCATGCCGGAATCTATGAAAAACGAATTGAAAAGATAGGCAAAGGCTATCATTGCCGCCCCCACGTAGCCTAAAAAGCTGATACTGTGGGCAAGGTCGGACAGTCTGTGCTTCAATGGGCTGGGTCTCGCCGTTTCGCTGAGGCTCTGCGCCACCTGACCTAAAAAGGACTTATTTCCCGTTCTGAGGACGCACATTTCGCCCTCTCCCCTGCAAACGCCGCTTCCCCGGAAAACCTGAGTTTTTGACTCCGGCTCCCAGCTTATGTCCTCGGGGCATACGGACGTTACCTTTTCGGCGACCTTTTCCCTTTCGGCACTTTCCCCTGTCAGCGCCGCCTGATCGGCAAAAATGCTTCCGCTTATGAGAATTCCGTCCGCAGGGACGCTCATTCCCGCCGACAGATGGACTATATCTCCCACCGCAAGGCTGTCAATGCTTACCTTTTTCAGCTTTCCTCCCCGTCTCACAAAGCATTCCGCAGGGGCGCCCCCTCTCAGCTTTTCAAACGCCTTTGAGGAGGAATACTCCGATATGGCGGACACAAGGGTGGCTATAAGTATTGCAACGGCAATCCCTAAGGTTTCGGGTATGTTTATATGACCTAATGACACAAGCGCATTAATCATAAGTGACGCCAGCAGGATTTTTATTATGGGGTCATTGAAGCTGTCCCAAAGCAAAGCGAAAAAGCCCTTTTGCTTTTTGGGCGTAAGGGCGTTATCACCGTAGCGGGACAGCATTTTTTTCGCTTCTTCGCCGCTTTGTCCCGCCGTATTTATATATATGTATTCCTTTTCGGGACGCTTTTCTCTCTTTGCGCCCGTTCTGCCGAAGGACAGCTCTGCCGTTTTGTCCAAAAAATTCACCCCGCATTTCAATGAATTTTATGAAACGGAGGGAAAATATATGCAGTTTCAGGTTTTGAAAGAAAAAAACTGCGGACTTCGCCCAAGTGTTCTAAAGGACACTTGGGCAGTTTTATTCGCCCTTGGCGAGTGATATTGCTAAAGCAGTTTTATTATGCTGCGCATAGTTATATTGCCTGCGGCAGTTTTTTCGGCGAATAAAATATCACTGAAACCGCAGGTTTCAATATCACGCTTGCCGTCGGCAAGCATATCACTCTTTGCGAAGCAAAGAATATCACTGCAAAAACTACCCGAAAAAGAGCTTTGTTTTCTCTTTTTCGGGTAGTTTTTCTTATACTGCTAAAAGCATGAATTTTGTGTGCAAAAGTTCTTTAAGTTTTAGACAACTGTCCTTAAGAAACCTGCTATTCATTTCCGCAGTTTTTTTCGTATCAAAGGCTGTTTACAATTTCACGGAACCTTTCGCCACGCTTTTCAAAGTTTTCAAAGGCGTCGAAGCTGGCGCAGGCAGGTGACAGAAGCACTGCATCTCCGGGCTGTGCCGCACGGGCGGCGGCAAGCACCGCTTCGGTGAAATCCTCCTTTTGCAAAAGCTCAATTCCCGAGGCTTTATACCCTTTATGCTCTGTTATGGCTTTTTTTATTTTTTCCGCCGTGGCTCCCGTGAGCACCACGGTTTTTATATTTCCGTGATTTATGAGAGCGTCTGCAAGAGGCTCAAACGGGATATTTTTATCATACCCTCCGCAGATTATGCGGACGGGGCATTTGAGAGACGAGATTGCCGCCGCCGTTCTTGTGGGGGAGGAATCGATTGAGCTGTTATAGTATACCACCCCGTCGAGCTTTCTCACCACCTCAAATCTGTGCTGAACGCCGCCGAAGGTTTTTGCCACGCCCCTTACCGTTTCGGCGTCCGCAAAGTCCAAGGTTGCGGCTATTGCGGTGGAATAGTTTTCCGCATTATGGTCTCCGGGAAGTATTATATCCTTTCTGTCAAGAATTTCCGTTTCCTTATCCGTCACGGTATCGTAATGGGTGATAACTCCGTTTTTATCGTAAACTCCGCCTTTATACCTTCTCAGAAAGTCTGCGGGAATGGGCTTTCTTGAAAACCATATTACGGGAGACCGGCACTCCTCTCCCAGCTTTCTGCATACCTCGTCATCGTAATTCAGAACTGCTGTTTTACAGCCCTTCAGAATATTCGCCTTGGCTTCTATATACTCCTCCATTCCCGTATGCCAATTCAGGTGGTTGGGGGTGACGTTCTTTATTACCGCCACGGTGACGGGGGAACGGACGGTCATAAGCTGAAAGCTGGAAAGCTCCGCCGCAACAACGGAGTTTTCGTCCATTTCGCCTATACGGTGGAGAAGCGGTTCGCCTATATTTCCGCCGAGAAAGGTTTTCTTTCCCGCCCCGGCGAGGATTTTAGATATTATTGTTGTGGTGGTGCTTTTGCCGTCGCTTCCGGTAACGCCGATAACAGGAGCCGGGAACATTTCCAGAAAAAGCTCCATTTCCGAGGGTACCACAGCGCCGTTTTCCACAGCCTCCCTAAGAACGGGCATATCCGGACGAAAGCCGGGGGAACGGAATATATAATCCGCTCTCATGGGAGAAAGATAATCTTCGCCAAGCACAAGCTCAGCTCCCATTTTCAGAAGCGTTTCGCCCTTTTCGCCCAACTGCTCCAAGGTTTTTTTATCTCTTACCTCCAGGTGCGCTCCCATGTCCGAAAGCATTC
>JAQXKW010000166.1 GCA_029010655.1 Clostridia bacterium
ATAGGAGTAAAATACTTGCAGATTTTGTCAAGCTGATTTAAGTCGATGCCCGTGTCGTATTCCGTGCCTGCAAGGGTTGCTACAAGCGCCTCCGTGGGGGGCTGAGAGGTACCCATTGCAAAGGGAGAAATTGCGGTGTCAACCACGTCAACACCGGCTTCAATTGCTTTCAGAAGGGTCATAGAAGCAAGACCGGAGGTGTAGTGGGTGTGAAGCTGAATGGGAATGGATACTGCGCTTTTCAGCTCTTTTACAAGCTCGTATGCGGTGTAGGGCTTCAGAAGTCCGGACATATCCTTAATGCAGATAGAGTCTGCGCCCATTTCCTCAAGCTGTTTTGCGTACTGTGCAAAGGACGCTACCGTGTGGTAGGGGCTTGTGGTGTAGCTGATAGCCGCCTGAACGTGTCCTTTTTCCTTCTTTGTAGCATCAATGGCACATTTAAGGTTTCTGGCGTCGTTAAGGGCGTCGAAAATTCTGATTATGTCGATGCCGTTGGCGATAGACTTCTGTACGAAGTATTCAACAACGTCGTCGGAGTAGTGGCGGTAACCCAGAATGTTCTGACCGCGGAAAAGCATCTGGAGCTTGGTGTTTTTAACCTCAGCTCTGATTTTGCGCAGTCTTTCCCAGGGGTCTTCATTAAGAAATCTGAGACAGGAATCAAAGGTTGCGCCGCCCCATGCCTCCAGGGAGTGATAACCCACCTTATCCATCTCCGAAAGAATGGGAAGCATTTCGTCGGTAGTCATTCTTGTTGCTACCAATGACTGGTGAGAGTCACGGAGAACAGTTTCAGTTATTTTTACTTTTGACATATTAAATACCTTTCTGTATTACCAATTCCAGGACAGGAATACGCCTGCGGCAACCGCAGAGCCGATAACGCCTGCAACGTTGGGACCCATTGCGTGCATGAGCAGGAAGTTGGAGGGGTCATATTTCTGACCGACCTTCTGCGAAACACGTGCCGCCATGGGAACTGCAGAAACGCCTGCCGAACCGATAAGGGGATTGATAGTGCCGCCGGAGAAGAAGTTCATAATTTTAGCAGTTGCAAGACCGCCCATTGTGGATACGCAGAAGGCGGCAAGACCGCAGCCGATAATAAGCAGGGTCTTTATGCTGAGGAAGTTTGCGGCGCTTGCCGTAGCGCCTACGGTAAGACCCAGGAAAATCGTCACTATGTTCATCATTTCGTTCTGTGCGGTTTTGGAAAGTCTGTCGCAGACGCCGCACACGTTAAGAAGGTTACCGAACATAAGACAACCCACAAGAGCCAATGCGTCGGGGACGATAAGTCCTACAACGGCGGTAACAACTATGGGGAAAATGATTTTCTCTACCTGAGAAACAGGGCGGAGAGCAGTCATTTTTATTTTGCGTTCTTTTTCCGTAGTGAACAGCTTCATGAAAGGAGGCTGAATCATAGGGATAAGAGCCATATAGCTGTATGCCGCAATGGCAATCGCTCCCAGAAGGGAAGGTGCCAGCGTCTTTGTTACAAGGATAGCCGTAGGACCGTCCGCACCGCCGATAATACCGATTGATGCGGCCTCCTGAGGGGAGAAGAAGCCTGAAGCAAGGGCCAGGAAAAATGCAACGAACACGCCAAGCTGTGCTCCCGCACCGATAAGAAGGCTCTTAGGGTTGGAAATTAAGGGAGTAAAGTCGGTCATGGCACCGATGCCGATGAAGATAAGGCAGGGGTAAATTCCAAGCTTTACGCCAAGATACAGAAGGTCGAGAAGACCGCCGTTTGAAACTGCCTCTTTAATTACGGCGGAAAGCAGGATGTGACCTTCCGAATCACACATTGCCTTAAACGCTTCTGCACCGTATTTCATAATGTAATAGTCGGTTTCAGAGCCGTCGCTGATGAAAAAGTCCAGATGGAACAGTCCTGCGCCGGGAAGATTTGTAAGAATCATTCCGATGGCGATAGGAAGGAGCAGCAAGGGCTCAAAGCCCTTTGCAATGGCAAGGTACACGAGAACGCCGCCGATAGCAAACATTATAAGGGTCTGCCACCAGTCGGGGGTTGAAAACAGCTGAGCAATACCCGTACCATGCAAGAAGTTTACAATACTTTCAAGCATTTATTTGTCCTTTCAGCTTTACGCAAGAGTTACGATAACATCGCCGGACTGAACGGAGGTGCCGACAGGTGCGTCAATTGAAACTACCTTGCCGCCCTTTTCCGTGAAAATCTCGTTTTCCATTTTCATAGCTTCGAGAATACAAACCAGACCGTTAGGCTCTATAACATCTCCGACCTTAATAGACATTTTGAGAACCGTTCCGGGCATGGGAGCCGTTACCTTAACAGAACCCTGTGCGCCGGAAGCCTTGGGGGCGGGAGCTGCCTTGGGAGCTGCTGCGGGAGCGGGAGCAGGGGCTGCGGGGGCCGAAACGGGAGCTGCTGCTGCGCCGTCTGCTTCTTCTACCATAACCTCATATGTTGTTCCGTTTACGGTGATATTGTATTTTTTCATTTCATTAAATCCTTTCGGTTATATTGTTTCGTTTGTATCGTTTCCATTCCAGCCGTTTGCACCCTTTACACGCTTATAGGATACAACCCGGAAGGGAAGTGATGAGCCGGACTGGGAATTATATGCCTCAATTGCCGCGGTGATTACTGCAATAAGCTCGCCGTCGTCGCTTTCCTGTGTCTCAGGGGCGGGAGTAATCTCAGCGGGGGCCTCGGCGGGGGCTTCGGCAATTTGCGTTTTCTGTGCCTTTGCTTTGCGCTTTGCGGGAATGTCATATGCGAAAAGTCTGAAAAGCATAAGCACAAACCACAGAATGGTTAAAACAGCAAATACCGTAAGTATGCCGACCACGAAAACCTGACCGCCGTATGCCATTCTTTCGGAAAAGGGCATTGCGGCAAGCAGAGTGTTAATATTAGTTAAAGTCATTTCCGTATGCCTTTCTTTTTTTATTACAGGGGCATATTGGCGTGGCGTCTTGCGGGAGCGCACTTGCTTTTTGCGGAAAGCATCATAACGGCGCCGCAAACTCTCTGTCTCAGCTCTGCGGAGTCGATAATATCATCGATTTCACCGGTAGATGCGGCGGCAACAGGAGAACCCTGCGTTTCGTCCCATTTAGCTTCAAGCTCGCTTCTTGAAACAGTATCGGAAATCTTGTCGTTCCACAGGAATGCAACTGCACGGTCTGCGCTCATAACGCCTACCTTTGCGCTTTCAAGAGCAAGAACCACATCTGCGCCAATCGCCTTTGAACCCATAACGGAGAATACTGCGCCGTATGCCTCGCCGGCTATAACGGTAACCATGGGACATTTAGCCGTGGAGTATGCGAATGCAAGCTTTGCAAGCTCTGCGGCGTAAGGAGATGCCTCAGCATTGAGAGACACGTCTGCGCCCTTTGAATCAACAAAGGTGATAACGGGAATATCGAAAGCGTCGCAGAAGGAAATCATTCTTGAAGCCTTTCTTGCGGCGTCGGCGGTAAGCACGCCGTCGTTTGCGGATTTTCTGTTGGCTACTACTCCGCATACGGTGCCGTTTGCAGAAATAAAGCCTACGGTCATTTCCTTGGCATATTCGGTGTTCAGTTCAAAGTATCTGCCGCCGTCGGCAACAGCCTTTACAAGCTCGGCTGTGTCGCCGGACTCGGTATATGCCGAAATGTCGCAAAGACGGTTGGCGTCGTCGCCGTTTTCCTCCTCAACGGTGCCCTCCATATTGTTCATGGGAAGGTAGGAGAGAAGCTCCTTAGCCTTGAGAATACATTCGCCGTCGTTCTTTGCGGAAAGCGAAGCAAGACCGCTCTTTTCGGCGAATGCGGCGCTTCCTGCGTCGGCACAGTCAACAGCAAAGGGTGCGTTGAAGCTGACACGGCCTTTTTTCTCGGAAATAATGATAAAGTCAAACATGCCGGCGATAACCGCAGAACTGCCTGAGCAAATTCCGGGGATAACGGCAATCTGTGGAATAACGCCCGAAGCCATGGAAACTGACTTCATGATTTTGGAATATCCTGCGAGAGCCTTTGTTCCCTCGGGCAGGAGAGCTCCTGCGGAATCAAAAATTCCTACAACGGGTGCGCCGTTCTCAACGGCAAGTCTGTAAATTTCGGCAATTTTGTCTGCGTGCGCCTCGGTAAGTGCGCCCTTTGCACGGGAATAATCCTGACTGAATGCGAATACGAGACGTCCCGCAACGGAGCCCCAGCCGCAGATTACCCCTTCAAAAGCGTCTTCATTGTCGGCACGGCGGATAAAGGTGCCGCTTTCCATGAACGTGCCCGCATCGAAAAGCGCTTCAATCCTGCCTCTTGCGGTAAGACATTCGGCGGGAGCCTGTGCCTTTTCCTCAGTTTCGGCGAGGAGACTTTTCAGAGCGGAAGCAGTTTTGACGCCTGCTGTTTTTACGGCGTCCAAAATTGCATCAAGGTTTTTCTTCTCCATTAAGATCCTCCATATATATTAATATTTAATATAAACTTAAAGTACGAGAATAGTAATTTACCATTCTCCCCCATTTTAAGTCTATTATATATTATGCTTTCTGATTTTTCAAGAGTTATTTGCAGATAAATTAATCCTTTAGCGATAATTTTTGAAAAAATCAGCTATTCTATTTACAGAAGTCACGATTTGTGCTAAAATACTACTTGTGATAGTATGCCGTGAGCAAAAAGCCCGGAAGTTCAAATGTAAAATAAGGATCGGTTATAATATGTCAAAATTTACCTCGGCAGTAATCCTTGCCGCGGGAACGGGAAGCCGTTTCGGAGGAAACGTAAAAAAGCAGTTTGCAGAGGTTTCCGGCGAGCCGTGTATTGTCCGTACCGTGGGCGCATTTGAGGCATGTCCTCTGATTGATGAAATAATTCTTGTGGGAAATCCCGCAGAGACAGACCCGGTTATATCCGGCAGAGGTTTTACAAAGATTTCAAAGGTTGTGCAGGGCGGGGAAACGAGACAGGAATCCGCTCTTATAGGCTTTGACGAAATTTCGGAAAAAGCGGACTATGTTGCCATACACGACGGGGCAAGATGCCTTGTAACTCCCGAAATGATAGGCGATACGGTAAAAGCGGCGTACAAATACAGAGCCGCCGCCGCCGCACACAGGTCCGAGGATACGGTCAAGGTTTCGGGGGAGGGCGATATGATAGCCTCCACCGAGGACAGAAATAAAATATGGCTTGTCCAGACGCCGCAGGTGTTTTCCGCCGATGTTTACAGAGTGTCCGCCTATATGGCGAAAAAGGACAAGGCGTCGGTTACAGACGACTGTATGCTGTGCGAGCGTCTCGGCTTCAAGGTAAAGCTTGTTGAGTGCGGAAGAAGCAATATTAAGCTCACGTGCCCTGAGGATCTTTTATTGGCTGAAGCGATTATTGCCTCCCGGAAAGGACAGTAAAATGAGAATAGGTCACGGCTATGACGCCCACCGCTTCGGAGAAAACAGAAGGCTTGTTTTAGGGGGCGTTGAGATAGAATACGAATACGGGCTTATTGCTCACTCCGACGGTGACGTGCTGTGCCACGCAATAATTGACGCTTTGTTCGGCGCCGCCGGAATGGCTGATATAGGCAGTAATTTTCCGGATAACGACGGCACGTATAAGGATATATACAGTATGAAGCTCCTTGAAAAGGCAGTAGAAAAGCTCCGGTCAAAGGGGCTTGAAATAGAGTATATAGACTCTACCGTTATTGCCCAGAGACCGAAGCTTTTGCCCTATATCGGTGAAATGAGACGCTGTATAGCAGAACATGCCGGAATAAGCCCCGAAATTGTCAACGTAAAGGCAACCACCGAAGAAAAAATGGGATTTACCGGCAGGCTTGAAGGAATATCCGCTCACGCAGTTTGCATTTTGAAGGAAATTATGTGAACCGGGGGCGGGGAAAGCGTAGCTTTACATCCTTTGCTTTACACATCCGAGCCTTCCGTGCCCCCGGGAGATCGGAGTTATGACAGCTTTTGCTGTCAATACTATAATATGGTAATAATTTTAGATTGTCACCGGACGGGGGAATTCTCGGGCGCACGGTTTTGTGCTTTGTTCCCGTTAAAACGGCAAAAGAGCTTTCCCAAAAAAGCGTTTTTTGCATAAAGCAGTATTTAATATTTTTCAAGCGAGGTTATATAATGAAAATTCTTACGGCTCCCAGCATTTTTGCGGCTGATCTTGCAAATATGGAAAAGGAGGTCAGACGGACGGAGCTTTCCGGCGCCGATTTGATTCACTTTGATATTATGGACGGCGTGTACGTTCCCAATATGAGCTTCGGCTTTGATATGCTCAAGGCGATTAGAAAGCTGACACAGCTTCCCATTGACGCCCATATGATGACGGTTCACCCCGAAATGTATATTCAGCGGCTTTCCGAGTGCGGCGCGGATATTGTGACCGTACATAACGATATAGCTCCCGAAGAACAGATCAAAGGAATGCTTGAAAGCATTAATTCCTACGGAATGATGGCGGGAATAGCCTTAAAGCCCAAGGTGCCCGCCGAGGCGGTTCTTCCCTTTATCGACTGTGTGGATATGATTTTGGTTATGACTGTTGAACCCGGATTCAGCGGACAGAAGTTTATGGATATGTCTGATAAAATAAGAGAGATTAAGAAGTATATCGGCTCAAGGAATATAAGCATTGAGGTTGACGGCGGAATTAAAGCCGAAACCGCTCCTATATGCGCTGAAGCCGGTGCAAATGTGTTTGTTATCGGAAGCGCCGCTTACGCCGCCCCCTCCATGAAGGACGCAGTTGAAAACGTCCGCAGTACTGCTGCCGCAGCATATCCGGGATGATATGAAAGGAGATTGACCTCTTATGATAACTGAAGTAAGACGTCTTTTGGATGAAAAGAAATATCTTGAGCTGCGGGATCTTCTGTGTTCGGAGGAGCCTGCGGATATAGCAATCCTTTTTGAGCAGTTTCCCAAGGAGGAAGTGCCGCTTATGTTCCGAATCCTGCACAAGGATTTCGCAACCGACGTTTTTGTTGAGATGGACACGGAATTACAGCAGGCGCTGATCGAAGCCTTTACGGACCGTGAGCTTTATGAAATTGTTGACGACCTTTTCCTTGACGATACGGTCGATATCATCGAGGAAATGCCCGCCAACGTGGTAAAGAGAATTCTTTCTCACGCCGACGCCGAAAAGAGAAGGCTTATAAATCAGCTCCTCCACTATCCTGAGGACTCCGCCGGAACTATTATGACCACGGAGTTCGTGGAGCTGAAAGCCACTTTTACTATTGAGGACGCTTTTAAGTCTATTAAGAGAACCGGCCTTGAAAAGGAAACAATATATACGTGCTACGTTACCGATGAAAAGCGTATTCTTATAGGCGTTGTTACGGTTAAGGATATGATTCTTGCCGACGAGGACGCAGTTGTCGGGGATATAATGGGCGACAGCCCCATATTTGTCAACACCGACGACGATAAGGAAGACGTGATGAAGGCCATGACCAAATACGACTTTCTTGCAATGCCCGTTGTTGACAAAGAGGGAAGGCTCGTGGGTATCGTCACTATCGACGACGCAATGGACGTCCTTCAGGAGGAGGACACAGAGGATATCGAAATCATGGCGGCTATTACGCCGTCGGATAAGCCCTATCTTAAAACAGGCGTTCTTGAAACCTGGAAGAACAGAATTCCGTGGCTTTTGCTTCTGATGGTGTCTGCTACCTTTACCAGTAAGATACTGACCCATTTTGAAGATGCGCTTGCGGCAATCCCCGTGCTGATGGCGTTTGTGCCTCAGCTTATGGATACAGGCGGAAACGCAGGCTCGCAGGCGTCCGTTTCGGTCATTCGTGCCCTTTCTCTGGGAGACGTGTCTCTGGGCGATTTTCTTAAAGTTCTGTGGAAGGAACTGAGAGTTGCGCTTTTGTGCGGCTTTTCTCTGGGAGCGGTAAACTTTCTGAAAATGGTGATTTTCAATGACGTAAACCGCGCAGACCACCCCGGCGACTGGCTGCTTATTACCCTGATTGTATGTGTGACAATCTCCCTTGCCGTAGTAATCGCAAAGATTATAGGAAGTATGCTCCCCATACTTGCAAAGCGTATCGGCTTTGACCCTGCCGTTATGGCAAGTCCGTTTATAACTACTATTGTGGACGTTCTCACACTTCTGCTTTATTTCGGAATTGCATCCGCCGTTTTTGACATTACGGGCGTGATGGTATAAAATCTCAAAAAAGGAGGCTCTTATGTCAAAAAAGAGAACAATAATTTTGGCAATAACAATAGCCGTTACAGCGGCGCTTCTCATAGCCTCCTTTTTTGTGGCTGTGAATTCGGGACATGAGTGCGTGGGCAAGGACTGCGTCAGGTGCGCCTTGCTGATAAATTTACGGAAAATATTTGAATCCGTGTCCTTTGTTTTAGGTGCTCTTTCCCGACCGATTTTTCTCTTGACGGGGACGGTAATTGTCGGGCTGACGGCTGTATATGCCCGTTCAACCCCTGTTTCCCGAAAAGTAAAGCTATCCGATTGATTCTGCGTTTTTTTCTTAAAAATTTAACGCTGACAGATTGGAGATAACTTAATATGAAAAAAACTGCATCAGTACTTCTGATGTTTTTACTGATATTTTCACTTGCGTCCTGCAGTAAGACCGCTGATATTGCGGAGGATGGCAAGCTTTCTGTGGTTGCAACGGTTTTTCCCGTTTATGACTGGGTAAGAAACATTGTGGGAGACGTTGAGGACGCACAGCTTACCATGCTTCTTGATACTGGAGTGGACCTGCACAGCTTTCAGCCCACCACGGAGGACCTTATGAGGATAAACTCCTGCGATGTTTTCATTTACGTGGGCGGCGAGTCTGACGAATGGGTGGAGGACGCCATGAAAACCCTGACCTCAGACGAAAAGCCCGTTGTTATAAATCTTATGGATACGCTGGGAGATTCCCTGAAAGAGGAAGAAGCCGTAGAGGGAATGGAGACTGAAGAGGAGGAGGAAGACCACGACCACGGGGAAGCGGAATTTGATGAGCATATATGGCTTTCTCTCAAAAATGCAAAGGTCTGCGTTGAGAAAGTTACAGAAACCCTGTGCAACGCTGACCCCGATAACAGCGACCGTTATAAAAAGTCCGCAGAGAAATATATTTCTGAATTAAGCGAGCTTGATAAAGAATATGTTAAAGTCGCTGAAAATGCTCAGTTTGATACTGTGCTGTTCGGCGACAGATTTCCGTTCAGGTATATGACGGAGGATTACGGGCTTAAATATTACGCCGCATTTATGGGGTGCTCCGCCGAAACCGAGGCAAGCTTTGAAACAGTGTCATTTCTCTCTGAAAAGGTTAGGGAACTGGGGCTGAAAACGGTCCTGACCCTTGAGGGAACTAATCACAGCCTTGCTGAGACAATAGTAAAAAATTCGGGAACCGGCGCACAGATACTTTCTATGGATTCCATGCAGTCCGTAACGGGCGAGGATGTTAAGAACGGTGCGGATTATTTAGCCATTATGGAGAAGAACCTTGAAGTTCTTAAAAAAGCTCTGAATTGAGGTGCGGCATGGAACAGATAGTATGTAAAAATCTCTGCCTCGGCTATGACGGCAGAGCCATAATTGATAATTTGAATTTTACCGTAAATACAGGGGATTACCTGTGTATAGTGGGCGAGAACGG
>JAQXKW010000167.1 GCA_029010655.1 Clostridia bacterium
AAGAGGAGCTTCACGGCAGGGAAAAGCGCCCTGCGCACATTATACCCTGGTAAATATTCTGTATTCAAAATCCGAATAGAAGCCGCCGGAGCGGATTTCAACCGAAACTGAGTCCTTGCCCGCAGTCAGCCTTGCGGGAATGTGAAAATCGTCGTCCGCAAAGGCAAAATACGGGTTTTCGCCGCAGGTGTTCCAAACGCCTGCGAACTGTCCGTCAACGTATACCTGGGCGCCCTTGTTGCTTCTTGATTTGTCGTACAGGCGGCGGATAACCGCACCACGGTTTTCACCTCTCAGCGATACGGTAAAGGAAACACAGCCGCTCTCTGTTTTGTAGCCCGTGCGGGTGAGAGTGCGGAATCTCATGTCCGATTCGATTTTTGCGGTGTGGGAATACTCCGTGCCGTCCGTTTTATAGCCGTGAAGCTCTCTTGAGGCTTTCGAGGAAAGGTCTATAATGTCCGTCTCAAAAAGAGAGGGCTCGGGAATACGGTATGAAAAGCAGGTGCTTGTGTAGTCCGAATAGGTCTGGTTGACCGCCCCGTGCTGAATGTCAAGCCTTATGCCGTTTTCATAGCCTATGGGCATGTCGAGAAAATATCTGTAATAGCCTGCGGGAGACTTGAATGCTCCGGGCAGGGTTGAACCGTTTTCCAAATATACGTCGTTTACGCACCCTGCCACAGGCGAGTCGAATTTGTAATTGGGCCAGTAGCAGGCAAGGTATAAATCCTCCGTGCCCGTGCCGTTAATCTGCGGGGTTACTGCGCCGTCAATGTAGAAATGCTCGTTGCCCTCGCAGTACTGACCGCCGATGCAGGTCTGAACGATTCCGATAAGCTGTCCTCTGCCGTAAAACTCGCCCAAACGCCAGTCGGCGAAAAGGCGGGTTTTTCCGCTTTCGTGGTCTGCGGAAAAATAGCCTGTATTGCTTCTGTCATACGTGTTTTCCCCGATTTCCAGCTCAACGGAAATTTCGGGTACGCTTTCTCCCGAATTCACAAGGCACATGGAGGCACATTCCCAGTATGGCATGGGAAGATACAGGGTCATAACCTGCCTTGAGCCCACTCGGCGGGATTCCACGGCATATGATGAAATTTCCGTAAAGCCCAAGGGCTGTGCGAAAAGGTGAAGTATGGGGCAGGCAACGTCTGAAGCACGGTGAGCGTCAAACACCATATCAACGCAGATTTTTGAAAGGTCGGCGTCCGCATCGGCGCTAAGGGTGAATTTTCTCACTACCCCCGGCTTTTCCGAGGAGAAAAGGTCCGTGTAGCCTACTTTCAGCGAAAGGTCTTTTTTAACGGTTTCACCTGAATACCGGTCTCTTTTTCCCTCAAAGGCGCGGATAAGCTTTTCCTTTGAAGCGTTGCCGATTTCCTTTTCCCCGTCCGCATAGGTTTCATACAGTATGTGGTAGTAAACCTTTTTTCTGCCTGAGGCGGTAATGCGAAGCCCCTTTTCAAAGGGTATCTGAATAAAGAGGTTTCCTGCATGGCAGTCGTCCTCCTCGTAGTGACCCCGAAGCTCGAAGGAGTTGCCCACGCCCGAAAGCTCGGGAATATCATCTAAAAACAGCTTTCTTGCGGTGGTTTCCCAGCGTGGCGCTTTTTCGCTGTCAAAATAGAAGCGGAGCAGGGTTTCGTCGCTTGTCACCGCCATCCATATGCTCTTTATACAGCCGCTCCCACGCTCGTCGAATAAAACGTACTCGCCGCCGTCCTCGTAAAGATACTGACCGAAATCGGCGTTTTCGTACTGTCTGTCATAGCTTGAGGTCTGAAGGCATCTTCTGTGTCCGCAAAGCACGGGCAGCTTGCCCAAATCATAGTATTCGTACATAAAAAACTCCTTGAATTTATGAAAAGTACAGTTGGTCGGGAGCTTTCGCAAGATTTATAATGCGAAGCCCCTGTTTTTCTGCGTATTTAACGGTGTAGGCGGTGCCGCCTTTCACGGAATTGAGATATGCCACGCAAACGGAGGAGGAGTCCACCATATGGCGGTTTCTGTCGTGCATGCAGGTGTCCGTGTAGAAATCGCTTATGTATTCTACGCTGTCTGCCGCACCTAAAATCTCCTTGTATTTTTTCAGAGAGGCGAGGCTGTCCCATTTTTCGGTCTGGTCGCGGCAGGGAAGAAACAGGGAAAGGGAAATTTCGGGAAAACGTTCCTTCATGGCGAGAACACATTCGGCGGCAAGGGTGTCGAAGCCCATGGCGCCGCCGCAGATGAAGCTATTGTAGCCCTCAAGGTACAAATCCATAACTGCGGAATAAAGCGCAGAAAGCAGAGGCGCTTTTTAGGCGCCGGAGATTATTCTGTGCCCTGTGAAGCATACGCTTTTTTCTCTGTCCATACCTATCCTTCCTATTATTAAAACGAAGTCAAAAATTTTAATAATTTTTGAATCAATACCGCAAATATAGGCAAAAAATGCCTGTAAATAAAGGAAAAACACTTAAAAATCAATTTTCGCCATATAGCGGGTTTTATACTTGAAATAACAAACGGAAAGGAGAGAGGAATATGAAATTGCTGCCAAGGATCACAGAGAACCGCAGTGTGATCAGAGCAACAATGAAACGCATCGGCACGGATATTATCTTGCTTTACAGACTTACGGAAAATCCCGTCCCCGGTCAAAAAGGGCGACTGCGTTTCATGTACTCTCTTACCGTTACAAAAATCGATCGGGCAGGCGAGCGCCGTCAGGTTGAGCACCTGAGGGATATTTCGAGAAGCCGGGAAGAAGCCCCGAGAATTTTTCTGCTCGTAAGCCGAGGCAGAGTTTTTCCCGAAAACGCCGCCGAAATCGTTTCCGATCTTATCAGTATATAAAATTACAGTATGACCTCCACCGGCACGGTGGCGGTCATTTCATTATCCGATACAAAGCACTCGTACGCTTCGATTTCCACCCCTGCAACCTGCGACGCTTTCAGCTCATCTGCAAACTGCGGGTGGGTTTTTCTGTTTGGGGTAAAATAGCTGACGCCCTCCATCTGCACTATGAAAAGCACCTTTGCCCCAAAGCCCTGCTTTTTCAGAGAGACAAGCTCTCTCAGGTGCTTTATCCCACGCTCCGTGGGGGCATCGGGAAATAAAACAACTCCGTTTTCCTCTAAGGTAACGCCCTTGACCTCAACGAAGGTCTTTTTATCTCCGTCCTCCATGTAGAAGTCGATACGGGAGTTACCCACCTTCATTTCGGGCTTTATATAAGCTGTTGGGTACAGCCGCCGCAAAAGCTCTGCGGCGGCGGCATTGGGCGCCTGCGAATCAATATTTACAAGTCTGTCGCCTTTTTCCACGGCGATAAGGTCAAAGGGGGTCTTTCTGCCCGGATTGTCTCTGCAATCGGACAGCACGGCGCTGACCCCGGGAATTAACAGCTCTCTGCATCTGCCCGTGTTTTTCACGTGGCAGATTTCAGTTTTCCCCGAAAGGTCAACATAAGCGCAGAATCTGTTGGGACGCTCCAGAAAGGTTGCACGGAGCGTTTTTTCGTATTTCATTTTATAACTATACTGAACGAACGGTCTGAAGGAATATTGTATAGCCTTACCGTCGCCAGTCTCCTTTCTGCGTCGTAGGAAAGCTCGCCCTCGGAAACGGACAAAGGCTCGTCTGTGTCGTAAAGCTCAACCGTAAGGGTAGTTCGAATATCGGCGCCGCCCTCATATCCCTCGCCTGAGGGGGTAAAGCCTACGGTGTGAACATTTCCCTCTTTGTTATATACGATTTCGGTCAGTCTGCATTTGCCGTTCTCATAAGCGTCCGATATGCCGTCGTCCTCAAAAAGCTCCGTTCTGCCGCAAATGTCGCCCCTGCCTGCATAAATTCTGACAGTAGGCTCGGAAAGGGCTGATGAGGTCATGCGCTTCTGATAGGGCTGGAGAACAATCGGGTAGCCCGCCTTTGCGAAAAGCGGGAAGGTAAACAGACTGTCGCAAACGCAGTGCTTTCCGCTGTCGTAGCTTTCGCCGGTGAAAAAGCTGTACCATTGACCCTCGGGGAGCCATATTTCGCTTGTAACCTCGTAGTTCTCCCCTTTGCCCGCTTCGCAGACGGGAGCTACAAACAGACCGTCACCGAACTTGTAGGTTGCGGGGTGCCTGTACGCCTCCTCGCATTCAGGCATGTCAAGATACAAAGGGCGCAGAAGCGGCAGGGAATCTCTTTGGGACTGATACGCCACAGAATATAAATAGGGCATCAGCCGTGAGCGCAGATGAAAGGCTTCCCGCATGGCACAGCAGAAGGGCTCGCCCCATTTCCAAGGGCGGCGGTCCGTTTCAATACCGTTTATTTCGCCGCAGGAATGAGTGCGCAGAGCGGCGCTGAGAGCGCCGAACTGCACCCAGCGGCAGTATATTTCAGCCTGATGTCCCACAACGTCCGCAAAGCCGCCAATATCGTGGGTCCACCAGAAGCAGCCTGCGTTTCCGGCGGAAACCGTCATTTGTATTTCATATTTAAGAGCCGACCAGTCGGTGGTAATGTCTCCGGAAAAAGCTCCGGGATGCTTTTGGTCGCCCCAGCCTGCCCAGCGGGAGAACGCCTGACCTCGTTTCCCTCCTTTTTTGGAGCGCTCGTAGTACAGATGATTGAGCCATTGCAGATGGGTAAGACCCTTAATGCCGTTTACCTGTGGATACAGGTAATCCTGCTGCCAGTCTATCCACCAGAAGTCAACGCCCTGCTCGGTCAGCCTGTCAAGGGTAGATTTGAAGAAAGCGTCCATATAAGCCTTGCTTCCCGCATTGTAGCGGAAATTCTTAACCCCTCGGGTAAGCCCCTCTTTCTCACGCTCCGAAATACGCTCCGTCACATCGGGAACGCTTTCCCGATACCCCGCTTCCTCAAGCATTTTAATAAACTCGGGATAGGTGTCGTCGTGGTCGCGCACTCCGTCTGCTGGGTGGTCGCTGAGGGTTACCGCAATGCCCCGATTGTGAACCTCTTTCAGAAAACCGTCGGGGTCGGGAATTATTGCCCTGTCCCAT
>JAQXKW010000168.1 GCA_029010655.1 Clostridia bacterium
GATAAAGCACGTATGCGGCAGAAATTACCGTCATCGCCGTACAGATAACCGTAGGCTCCACGCCCTTAATTTCCGTATTTGTTTTCTTTTCCCTTTTCTCGTGCTTTAAGGCAAACTGCCTTGCAAACAGAAGAAACGCAACGGGCACGCCTACAACCACCGACGCCAGTATTTCTCCTATGTTAATATCCGGTATTTTTTTCATAAGCCCCTCGAACGCCGCGTCCGAGGATATAAGAAGCGGTATGACTATTATAAGCACAGGGACGGAAACGGCAAGTCCCAAAAGAACGCTTAACACCTTTCGGGAGGCTTTTCCCTCTCCCTCCTTTTTATGAAAGAGAGCATAGGCTCCTTCATCTATTCTGCCGAAGCTAAGCACAAATTCGTATGTGAACCAATCCGCCGCCGAGCGGCACGTGCCGCCGCGGTATCTTCTGAAATCTGAACTTTCAATGAAATAAATGTCGAAAAGGAAAACTGCGGCGGAAAATACCGCAAAGCCCGAAAGCCCTCTGTCGGAAAATACAAGCCCCACCGACAAAACCGCCATGCCCACAAGGCAGATTACGGCATAAGGCGTGAGTTTTTTCGGTTTTCCGAGATAAATATGGGTTGCCGCAAACATAAGTACAATGCACACGCCAAGACCCAAGCCAAGTCCCGACCACACGGAAACATATACCGCAAGCACGGACAGCACGCATATGACGGCAGAAAATATCATATCCCTTCTGCCGCCGGGGATTTTTTCCTTACTGTTCGCAAGCTGCGGCTGAACCGACACCGCCGGCTGAACCGAGGGCTTCTGCTGAGCCGGAACCGCCGGCTGAACCTTGACAGCTTCCTTTTTCTCTTCGTATTCCATATTCAATCCTCCTTGTATTCGAGAATGTCTCCGGGCTGGCAGTCAAGCTCCCTGCATATAGCCTCAAGGGTGGAGAACCGAACCGCCTTTGCTTTCCCGGTTTTCAATATTGATAAATTGGCAGGGGTTATCCCAAGCCGTTCAGACAGCTCCGCAGAGCTTATTTTGCGCTTCGCCATCATTACGTCTAAATTTACTGTTATTGCCATTCTTCAAGCGCCCTCACACAGTATAATCGTTTTCTTCCTTAATTTCTGCGGCGGCAACAAAGCACATTCTTACAACCCTTACAATAAGGAACAGAAACAGCATTGCGGCACAGATAAAGAACATGGGCATATACAAAAAGCCGCACACAAAGGTTACGGCGGAAACGCACAGACAGCAGAACGCCACCAAGGACATATACACATGGTTCTTACGGCTGAACATATCGCCTCTTTTGATATTTACAAGCAGCCTGAAAATGTTAATCAGCGCAAATTCCACCGCAACAAGGCATAGGTAATATGAAATAAGTATTTTATCTCCTACGCTGTCCGATATGTTGCGGAAGCCGCAAAACCATTTTACGAGCCACGGCGCCGCCGCACCGATGCCGAGTGCCAACGCCATACAGAATACCACCGCCGTCATGGCGGGAATGACCGAGGTTTTTTTCATATGCTTCTCTCCTTTACGTGGCACATTATACCATCTTTGTTATCGTTTGTCAATAATTATTTTCTGTTTTTTGATAATATTAAAATTATTTTTCGGCTTTGTTGACTTTTAGATTTTAATAATGTATCATATTTTTATCAAAGTAAAATCAGGGGACAGCCTATGAACACCTTTACCGCAGGAAATGCAAGATTTACCGTTATGACAGAGGGCGCAGTCCGCATGGAATATGCGAAAGGCGGCAGCTTTGCAGACGGAAAAACATTTTTCGCCGAAAGAAACGCAAAATGCGACGCCTCCTTTTCGGAAGACGGCGGCACCGTCACCGTACATACCCCAAAATTCACGCTGAAATACAGGGGAAACGAGCCTTTTTCCGCTGAAAACCTTACAATTGAGGTACACACCGGAGGGGTAAACACCCTATGGCGTTACGGCGATGAAAACAAGGACAATCTGCGGGGCACTTTAAGCACCCTTGACGGGGTTGACGGCTCTGTTCCCGTAAAGGACTCTCCTTACGGCTTTGTTGACGCCGCACACAGGGCAGACGGCGAATTTCAGCCCATAAAGACCCCGGAGGGGCTTCTCGCCCGCGACGGCTGGCATCTTATAGACGACTCGGGTACTCCCGTATTCACAGAGGAGTGGGCAGAGTCCCGAAATGAAAACCATCTTATCGACGCATACTTTTTCGCATACGGACACGACTACAAGGCGGCGCTTCGCGACCTTTCCGCCGTTTCCGGCAAAATGGCAATGCCCAGAAAATACTACATGGGCTCCTGGTATTCTCGCTGGCGCAGATACACCGCAGAAGAATTTCTCCAAATTCTCGACGAGTATGACCAAAACGATTTTCCCCTTGATATTCTCGTTGTGGACATGGACTGGCACTATCAGGACTGGGCGCCCGACGAGGGCGGCCCCCGCGCCCGGTACGGCTACGGTCACGCAACCAATCTTGGCTGGACGGGATATTCATGGGACAGGGCAATAATTCCCGACCCCGACGGCTTTCTGAAAGAGGTTCACAAACGGGGCATTGCGGTAACTCTCAGCGACCACCCCGCAGACGGAGTGCGTGACCACGACGACACCTATCCCCAATTTATTAAAATGCTCGAAGAAGCAGGGTATCGGGAAAGCGTTCCCGATGTGACGGAGCGTATTTCAGAGCGTGAAAAAGCGGGACTTTCCCGTG
>JAQXKW010000169.1 GCA_029010655.1 Clostridia bacterium
CCGAGAAAGGCGAAAAATTCTTCCTCGGAAATGCTTTCCCCCTCGCCGCGCACCAGCGTTGCGTTATGGCAGAAGGGACATCTGAAGTTACATCCCGGTGTAAAAACGGTACATGCTGTTTTCCCGGGGAAATCAAGAAGCGTCAGCTTCATAAGTCCGTTTATTTTCATTTTCCGTTATATATAGGTATCTCGCGCCTTGCGCCGTCGCTCCAGAGAGCGTACTGGCAAACGGGTGTGTCGAATACGGTAAGTCCTACATGGACTCCTGCGCCTGAGATAAAGCCCGAGCTGCCCGTAACGCCTACGGCGTCGCCTCGGCTCAGCTTATCGCCCACGTTTACGGTGACCTTTGCCATATGGGCATACCAGCTTTTCAGCCCGTAGCCGTGTTCTATAACCACTGTATATCCGCTGTAATCAAGATAGCCCGCATAAATTACCACGCCGGCGTTTACAGCCTTTACGTCAACGGAATTTGAGTTGCTGTAATCAACGCCCGTATGGCGGTAGGTTATATCAGTTCCGCTGACCTTATAGGTGTGTCCGAAGCCGCCCACAATGGTGGAATTATCCACGCCCTCCAAAAACTCGCCTTCAAAATATCTTGTCCCCGCCTGCTCGGAAGATTTCGCCACCTGAAGCAATTCGGTTTTGCACTTTTCCAGAGCCTCGGCGGAGCCGTTTGCCGCCACTACTCCGTCCGGAATGGTGGTTGTATTTCCTTCACGGAAGGGATTTGTTCTTGCTTTAAGGGTTACGTTGATTATCTGGCTTGTGCCGCCGTACTCAAAGGTAAGCGCATAGCTTCCGGCGCTGAGATCCCAGTTAAAGGGGATAAGCGTGCGGATATATTCGCCGTCCTGGAAGAATACGGGGGTATAGCCAACGGTTGGATTGCTCGTGAATACCACGTCGTCCTTATTGGACACGTTCACGCCCGTAACGCAGATAAATTCGCCTATTTCTATTTCCGTAGTACCTGCGAAGAACTGAGCAGGTGCGCTGACGGAGGCGTTGAATTTATATGTCTGCTCGCCGTAATAGGTGCGGCTTGCGTCCTCGTACCACTTAGCGGTTGCCTCCACGCCCACCTTCTGAGTTTCCGCCATGGTAAGATTGCCTATATTCTCGTAAGAATCGTTAAACAGAACAGTTCCGCTTGCAAGGTCGGTAACGGTAACGGTAAAGCTGTCGGGCTGAATGGGGAAGGACATGGCAAGTCCGCCCTCTACCTTTATTTCCTCCGTTTTATCGGTCAAAAAGGGAGAGGTTTCCGCTTTTACCATTGCGCCCGTGCAGTCTGTAAAATACCAGTCTGCCTGCGAGGGGGAGGCGCTGTTGCCGGACACGGACATAAGGGGCAGAGTTCCGTTTTCGTACAGGGAGCCCGCATATGCGGAGGACAGGAAGAACTCTGCGTTCTCCTCGCTGATTTTATAGGCGTCTCCCGAGCCGTCTACAAAATAGCAGTCGGCGGCAGAGCCCGTAAAATAGAACTTATATCCGAATTCCTTTACGGTGGTGGTTATAACGCACTGGAAAAAGTCCCCTGTCTGGATAGTGGTGGGGAGAGCGCCCAGAGCTTCGGATTCTCCTATCACGGAGAGAAAATAGTCGATAACGGGCACGTCCTCCTTCTCCGAGCGGGAGAAGGAATATACCGTTCCGTCAGGGTCGGTCAGGGAAAGCGCCACCGTATTATGGCTATCCGCCGTGCCGCTCTGCTGAGCCGTGTAATTGACTACGGCAACCACCGACGGTATGAGCATAACTATTATCAATACTGCCGATATAATCTTCTTTTTCATATATACCTCTGTGATATATTATTTTCATAATAAATATATACGAAAATATTATACTGTTTTTCGACATGAAGGTCAAGACTTTTTATGTAAATTGGCATTATTTTGCGCTTCCGAGGCTTTTTTTACCTCCGAAAATCCGAAGAAAAGGCTGCTTACATTGACGGCGGTCATAAGAGACACGCACATATCCGCCGTCTGCCACATAAAAGCTCCGTCAATAACCGAGCCTGTAACCGTTGCGGCGGCACAAAGAAAAAAGTAGACGTAGTATGCACCTTTCCCTCGGAAAAGATAGCCTATGGCAACCTTTCCGTACTGCATACTGCAAATAACCGTGGCAAAGGCGAAAAGTATCACCGAAAAGCCGATAAAGCCTCCGGCGAAGGGGCCCGCCAGCGTTCTGTATGCATATAATGTCAGG
>JAQXKW010000170.1 GCA_029010655.1 Clostridia bacterium
AATATAGCGGAAATGTCGGAAAGAGACATACCGAGAGACTGCAGAGAAAGGGAGACTGCCTTGCAGTTTCTTCCGGCGTCAATAAGCAGGGCGGTGCTGTCGGAACAGATAAGGGTGCTGTTTCCGGAGGAGCCGGAAAACAGGGTGGAGACTGTTATCATACAATGACTTCTCCCACCAAATCGTAATCCATGGCTTCAGTAATCCTCACGTCCACGAATTCGCCCTCGGAAACGGGGCGATTTGCGGAAAACCAGACCTTGCCGTCAGTTTCTGGAGCGTCTCTGAAGCTTCTGCCGAAATACGCCTCCGACACTTGGTCAAAGCCCTCGCACAGCACGTGAACGGTTTTTCCCACAAGCCTTTCGTTATATTTTTCGCTTATATTCTGCTGACATTTCATAATAATGTCGTATCTGTCCTGCTTTGTCTGCTCGTCAATCTGATTTGGAAACTCTGCGGCGGGGGTATCCTCCTCACGGGAGTATGTAAATGCGCCGAAGCGCTCGAATTTTGTGTCCTTAACAAATTCGCAAAGCCGGGCAAAGTCCTCCTCCGTATCGCCGGGGAAGCCCACGATTGCCGTGGTACGGATAACCACGTCGGGAATTGCCTCTCTCAGGCGGCGGATTGCGTTTTTAATGCACTCCGAATTGCCGTGGCGGTTCATTGCGGTCAGCACACTGTCGCTTATATGCTGAACGGGCAGGTCTATATAATGAACAATTTTGGGGTTTGTTTTAATTTCCTCAATCAGTTCGTCCGTTATCTTATCGGGATAGCAATACAGAATTCTAATCCACGGTATATTTGTTTCTTCGGAAATTCTGTGCAAAAGCTCCGGCAGCTTATATTCGCCGTAAAGGTCAAGCCCGTAAACGGAGGTGTCCTGTGCTATGACAACAAGCTCTTTAATTCCCGTTTCTTCCAGATTTTTCGCCTCTGCCACAAGCTCCTCTATGGGTCTTGAGCGCAGACGCCCTCTTATCATGGGAATAGCGCAGTAGGTACAGCGGTTGTTACAGCCCTCCGCTATTTTCAGATATGCGAAGGCCCCTCCCGTGGTGACAACTCTGTCGCCGCCAAGCCTAACGGTCTCCTTGCCGTCCACGCAGATATATTTATCCTTGCTTTTTTCAAGTATGCTGTCAACTGCCTCGGTAATTTTATGAATACCGCCGACGCCCAGTACGGCGTCAACCTCGGGCAGCTCCGTTGTCACCTGCTCGCGGTATCTTTCCGCAAGACAGCCGGTAACTACAATTCCTTTAAGGGAGCGGTGCTCCTTCAGCCATGCAATATCCAGGATACTGTCGATAGATTCTTTTTTTGCGCTTTCGATAAAGGCGCAGGTGTTAATAATAACAACATCGGCCTCGGTTTCCTCAGGGGTTATGCCGTAGCCTGCCTCCATAAGGTGGTGAAGCATGACCTCCGTGTCGCAGAGGTTTTTGGCACAGCCCAGGGATACAAAGCCGACCTTGTAGCTTTTTCTTTGTGTTTCGGTCATATTATTCAGAGTCCTCCGCGTCCTCGTACGCTTCCTTCGCTTCGTTAAGGGCACGGATTATTTCGTCCGTGGAATACCCCATACGGGAGATTGCGGCAATACGCAGGTCGTTTTCGTGGCGGTCCTTTGCCGGCTCGGAATATTTCTCCCAAATAAGCTTCATAAGTGATTTGTAATAATCTTCGTCGCTTACAGTTCCGAGAGCGGCGAAAATGATTTTTCTGTCATAGCCTCTGCCCATAAGCTCTGCGGCTATTCTCTTTTTGCCCCAGTGCTTGCGCTGGCAATAGAACTTTGTAATACGCTTTGTCTGTTCTTCTTCGTTGATGTAGCCGTGTTCAACCATATAATCCGCCGCCGCCTCGCATACGGACTGCTCGTGATTATAGTGCATAAGGCGCACGATAAGCCGCCTGCGGCTGTAATCGGAGGAGGCAAGCAGACTTTCCGCCCGTGCAACGGCGCAGCAAAGGTCTGCGGTACCCTGAAGACCGTTCAGACGGTCCTCGTCGATGGTGTCTCCCGCAGAGAGGTTTTCTTCAAGCCAGAACGAGGGCTTAAAAAGCAAGGTTTTATTATTTTCGTTACCGTCGTTACAGGCAATCTCCACGGAGATGCCCGCCCTCGTCTCATAAACGTGTGCTATTGTGTAAGTCATTTTCACCTCTTATATATTACTCTGTTCCGGTTATTTTTCCGTTTTCTATATGAATAAGCTTGTCGGCGCCGCCGCCCGAAAACAGGTCGGGCTCGCAGGAGGTTACGATAATCTGCCGTCCCCTAAGCTTAGAAAGGACGAATTCCCGTCTTTCGGAGTCCAGCTCGCTGAGAACGTCGTCAAGAAGAAATACGGGATATTCCCCGCCCAGCTTTCTTGACATTTCGCCCTCCGCTAATTTCATGGACAGGGCAAGACTGCGCTGTTGTCCCTGAGAAGCAAAAAGCTTTGCCTCCTTGCCGTTCAGCTTAATTGCAATATCGTCCTTGTGAATACCGAAAAGGGTTGCGCCGTATTTTATTTCACGTTCCGTGTTTTCCGTCAATGCGCGGTAAACGCTGTCCTTTCCCTCGGTCATGATGTTGTCCGGGTCTGCGGGGAGCGCTTCGCTGTGAAAAATGAGCTCCGGCTCTTCCCTGCCGCCCGTCATGCCGGAGAAAAGCTCCTTAACTGAGCAGTTCAGCTCCTTCATGTATTCGTATCTCCGTTGGGCAATACCTGCGGAGAGGGTGGACATCTGAAGGGCGTATGCCTCCCAGATTTCCTCGGAGGGGAGGATTTTTTTCATTTGAACGTCCTTTATAAGGGCGTTTCTCTGCAAAAGAAGCCTTTTGTAGGCGGATAGGCTTTCAAGATAGGCGGGATAAAGCTGAGATAAGGCAATATCCATGAAATTCCGCCTGACGGCGGGACCGCCGCTGACCAAGGTCAGGTGGGTGGGGCTGAAAAGCACCGCCCTGAAATCCCCTATCATATCACGGACGCCGGAAAGCTTTCCCCCGTTTCGGGACAAAAGCTTTCTGCCGGCGGTGGGAATAAGGGCTTCAAGCTTTACGGGGAATTTATCTCCGTCACGCCGGAAGTCAAGGGAAAGCCGTGCCGCCTCCCCGCCGAAGCGAATAAGCTCTTTTTCCTTAGCCCCCCGAAAGGATTTACCTCTTGCGAAGAAATATACGCCCTCCAGCATATTGGATTTTCCCTGGGCGTTTTTTCCCCACAGCAGATTTACTCCGTCGCAAAAATCGCAGACCTCATCTTCCACATTGCGGAAGTCTTTGAAAGTAATACTTTGACAGACCAATTTGGGAACCTATGCCGTCATTCTTCGTCGTCAAGCTCGAGCATTCTGATGTCAAGCTCGTCCTCGTCAAGCTCCATGGCGGTGTCGGGTGCGTCCTCATCTGCGACGCCCTTCTGCTTGATTTTTTCTTCGATTTCCGCCATAAGCTCAGGGCTTTTCTCAATCTCAAGGACGGCATTTTCTCTGCCCTGCCCCAGTCTTTCCCCGTTGTAGGAGAACCAGGAGCCGCTTTTTTCGATAACGCCTGCGGCAACGCCCATTTCAACGACTTCGCTTGCCTTGGAAATGCCCTTGCCATAGAGAATGTCAAACTCGGCGGTTTTGAAGGGGGGAGCCACCTTGTTTTTTACAACCTTACATTTAACTCTGTTGCCGTAAGCCTCAGAGGAGGTTTTCAGCGTTTCTTTTTTGCGTATGTCAATGCGGACGGAGGCGTAGAATTTCAGCGCCTTGCCGCCGGTGGTGGTTTCGGGGTTTCCGTACATAACGCCCACTTTTTCACGGAGCTGGTTTATAAATATAACAATGCAGTTTGTTTTTGAAATGGTGCCGGAGAGCTTGCGGAGCGCCTTAGACATAAGACGTGCCTGAAGACCTACGGAGGCGGCGCCCATGTCGCCCTCTATTTCCTGCTGAGGAACGAGAGCCGCCACGGAGTCGATAACAACGATGTCAACAGCTCCGCTTCTTACAAGCGCCTCGCACACCTCAAGCGCCTGCTCGCCGGAGTCGGGCTGAGATACTAAAAGCTCGTCAATATTAACTCCTAAATTTCTTGCATAAACCGGGTCGAGAGCATGCTCTGCGTCAATATATGCCGCCTCGCCGCCCAATTTCTGCACCTCGGAGACGCAGTGGAGCGCAATTGTGGTTTTACCGGAGGATTCGGGGCCGTATATTTCAATAATTCGCCCACGGGGAATTCCGCCCACGCCGAGAGCCATGTCAAGGCTGACGGAGCCTGTGGAAACAACGGACACGTTCATTTTCGGATTTTCGCCCATTTTGATAATGGTGCCCTTTCCGAAGGTTTTTTCTATCTGGGAAATCGCCGTATCAAGAGCCTTTTTCTTTTCTTCGGTACCTGTAACCTGCTCGGGAGCCGACGCCGCTTTTTTTCTTGTTGCCATTTTGCATAATCCTTTCAAAAAACACAGTAAACGTGGCGAAATCCCTTCAGAAGGGCAAAATCCGGCACATTAATCTGCATATATTATACATTATTATTAAAATATAGTCAAGAAAAAAATTAATAATTTATTCATTGTTTTTTATAATTGACAAGGGATTTTAAGGGAGTTATAATTGATTTATGAAACGGGGGTGCGCAACATGTCGGGAAAAGCAAAAAACAGCATAATGGGGAGAGCGTTAATTACCTCGGGGCTGTTTCTCAAGGTGGTGCAGATAGTCTGCACGGCGGCAGGAGCGAAGGATTTCGGAAATACGGTTTGGACGGCGATAACGGCGTGTTTTTTGGTGGGAGGCCTGCTTGTTTTCGGACTTGAACGGCGTGGAAAAACCGCTTTGGCGGCATACATCTGTGCCGTCGCCGCACTTCTTTCGCTTATAAAAACGGAAAATGTTTTTCTTTTGTATGCGCCCTTGTTTGCCATGCTCATTTCCTATTCGCTGATGCTGTTCACCATGAAAAAAAGAGCGCCCTTGTGCGGCGTTCTCTCCCTTGTGTGTACGGCGGCGCTGATTCTCTGCGCCTTTCATGTAATAACCCTGTCGGCGTTTTTCGGCACGGCGCTTCTGTGCGCCATGTATATCATTATGGCGGCAGGCTTGTTTATATAAAAATGCGAACCGCATTTATGCCTTACGGCGGAAGCCTTCAGGTTATAAATGCGGTTTTCTGTTTTCTCTTTAATACGGCTACTCTGTCACGGTTGCCCGTGTCCCGTAGGATTTGGCAGGTAAGGGAATTTTCCTCTGCAATTGTGCGAAGGGCTTCCCCCTGAAGACAGCCTATTTCAATGGCAAGGGACCCGCCCTCTTTCAGATGACGGGGATAGATTTCCGCAATCTTTTGGATTATGGAAAGCCCGTCGCCGCCGTCGGTTAAGGCGTGGGGCGGCTCGAATTTTACCTCACGGGGTAAAGCCTTCATTTCCTCGCTTGTAACATACGGGGGGTTTGACACTATAATATCGAAGTCGCCCGAAAGACAGTCGGTACAAACATCTGCCGAAATAAGCTCCAGCCTGTCCGAAACGCCAAGCGTTTCGGCGTTTTCTTTTGCCACGGCAATAGTTTCGGGATAAAGCTCAACTGCCGAAGCGTAGGCGTCATTTCGCATTTTCAAGGCGGCAACGGCGATACACCCCGTTCCCGTGCAAAGGTCGGCAAACCGTCCGTTTTCCGGAAGATTTTCCACAAGATAACCGCAAAGGACTTCCGTGTCGAAGCGGGGAATAAGGCAGTCCGGCGTTACCTTAAAGGTAAAGCCCATAAAATCCCACTCGCCTAAAATATACTGTAAGGGCTCCCCGCTTTTCCGCCGTTCTACCGCACGGAAAAGCTCCTCTGAGGTAAAATCGCCTGTCATAGCCAAAGCTCGGCTGACGTTTTCAAAGCGGCAGATAAGCTCTGCCGCATCAAAGCCT
>JAQXKW010000171.1 GCA_029010655.1 Clostridia bacterium
TGCTTGCGGCGGCAAACATTATTCTGAAATCTAAAAAAACCAATACTGCGGCAAAGCTTGCTATCCATTTTACGGCCAGTGCCGCCGTATATTTTGTGACGGTGGTAGTCTGCGGCGGCTACATAAAAAACGGGGCGCAGACCGTAATTGCCCTATCGCTGTTTTTGGTGCTATATCTTGTTTTCGCTGTTGTCTATCTCATTGCGACACGAAAAAAATCTGAGCCGAAAAAATACGAAAAAATGTTCAAATAATAAAGGGCTGAAAATCAGCCCTTTATTTATTCATATTTTCTTTCACTCGTGATTCTTCCGCTTCCTTGTTCCAAAGGTAGCTGATATGCATTTCGGTTCCGTTTTTTATACGCTTGAGATTAGTCATATGCTTCAGGAAAATAACAATCGAAACTGCCGTAAACAGAACCGTGACCCACACGTTTCTCTCAACAAAGCCGTAATACACGGTGAATATAACCGATGCGGTTATGGGTACAAAGCATAAATATCCGCTTGCAAGAACAATTATCGCCTCGCAAAGCAAAAGCACCGCAAAAACTCTTATATCGTATGCAAGGATTGTGCCGCCGAGAGTTGCAAGTCCCTTGCCGCCGCGAAATCCCATGAAAATCGGAAAAATATGACCCAAAATACAGAATATTCCCGCCACAGCACCGGCAGTCTGACAGTCGGGAAACAGTCTTTCGGACAGCTTATAGGCAACATATGCCTTCAAAATATCGAACAGCGCCGAAATAATTCCGGCAGATTTTCCGATGACAATAAGCGCATTTGAGGCTCCCGCATTTCCCGAGCCTTTTTCCCTTATATCAATGCCCTTTAGCTTAGAAAGCAAAAAAGATGGATTAATACATCCTAATATATATCCTATTATCGAGCTGTAAACTATCGGCATGTGTTCACCTCCCATGCTTTAATACTCATTATACACCAAACGGGCGACATAATGCAACAATTATTCGGGGATTTTTTCCGTTTGCAAAAAATCCGATTTTTTTGTTTTTTCGGGGAAAGTGTTGCTATTTTTGCTTAAATATATTAAACTATATTGGTAAAATCTAAAAAGGAAAAGACGAAAATGCCCGACGAAAGCATAAAGCTTGAATACAACATATTAAAGAGAAAGCTGTTTGACAGGTACTATTCCCATCTTAACAAGGAACAAAGGGAGTGTGTTTACACGGTTTCCGGACCGCTTATGATACTGGCGGGAGCGGGAAGCGGCAAAACAACGGTTCTCGTCAACAGACTGTCCCACATTGTCAGGTACGGGGACGCTTATTATAACGACTGGGTGCCTGATAATACTGCAAAAGCCGACCTTATTGAAATGAACAATGCCATGAGCCTTGACAGAGAGGCTCTGGGAGAATATTTAACAAAATTCAGCATAATGCCGCCCCCTGCGTGGGCTGTTCTTGCGGTTACCTTTACCAACAAGGCTGCAAACGAAATTAAGGAGCGGGTTGAAAAAAGCTTCGGGGAAAACAGCGACGAAGCAAAGGACATGTGGACAGGCACCTTTCATTCCGTATGCATGCGTATTCTGCGCCGCTGGGGTGAGCTTCTCGGATATGAAAAGGGCTTCGGAATCGCAGATTCCGACGATCAGAAAAAGCTGGTTGCCGAGTGCATGAAGGAGCTAAATATTGATACAAAGCTTCTGCCCGTTAAAAGCGTTATTTCCGAAATTTCAAACGCAAAAAACCACCTTATGACGCCCTCCGAGTACAGAGACGAATTTTACAAGGACGTCAGGCACAAAAAGATTGCCGACATATACGGGATTTATCAGAAGCGGCTGAGGGCTTCAAATCTCCTTGATTTCGACGACATAATTATGCAGACCGTTGTCCTTATTGAAAACTTTGAGGAGGTGCGGAACAATCTGCAAAACAGGTTCAGATTTATTTGCATAGACGAGTATCAGGACACGAACCACGCCCAATTCAGGCTTGTTTCCCTGCTGTCCGATTTTTACAGGAACCTTATGGTAGTAGGCGACGACGACCAGTCAATATACAAGTTCAGAGGAGCCACCATAGAAAACATACTGACCTTTGACAAAACCTATCCCAATGCAAAGGTTATTCGGCTTGAGCAGAATTACCGTTCCACAAAGACAATCCTCGAAGCTGCAAACAAGGTAATCGCAATGAACAGGGAAAGAAAAGGCAAAAATCTGTGGACAAACGGCGATGACGGCGAAAAAATTCAAATAATTAAGCTTACAAATCAGCTTCAGGAAGCAAAATATATTTCCGATACCGTTTCCTCTATGCACGAGGACGGAAACAAATTCAGCTCCTTTGCGGTTCTCTACCGTACAAACTCCATGTCACGTGCCATTGAGCAGGCATTGGCAAAAAGCGGAATTCCCTACCGCATGCTGGGCTCTCTCAGGTTCTTTGACCGTTTGGAAATCAAGGATATTCTTTCATACATATCCGTTATTAACAATCCCAACAACTCAATCGCTCTGAGACGAATAATCAACGTGCCCAGACGGGGCATCGGCGACAAAAGCATTTCCGCCGCCGCAGAAATCGCAGAGGCAGAGGGCGTAACACTTTTCACCGTTATGGGAAAAGCGGATTCCTACAAGGCTATCCCGTCGGCGGCGGCAAAATCAATGATGGCGCTGGTATCGTTTTTTGAGGAAATGACAGCCGAAGCGCAGAAAATCAAAATATCCTCCCTTATTGAGAAGGTGGCTGTTGCCTCAGGCTATCACCAAATGCTGGTTGCGGCAGGAGAAGCGGAAAAGGACAGAATTGACAATATCGGAGAGCTTGTTTCCACCGCCGCTCAGTACGAGGAAAGCACCGAAACGCCCTCGCTTTCGGAGTTTTTGGAGGATGTGGCTCTTGTGTCGGACGTGGACAGATACGACGAAAGCGCAGACGCCGTCATTCTTATGACAATTCACAGCGCAAAAGGGCTTGAATTTGAAAACGTATTTCTTCCCGGCTGGGAGGAAGGCGTATTCCCCGGGTATCAGTCTATAATGAATCCCGAGGAAATCGAGGAGGAGCGAAGGCTTGCCTACGTTGCCATAACAAGGGCGAAAAAGAGGCTGTTTATAACCCATGTTAAGGAGCGCATGATGAACGGCTCCACCCAGTACAATCAAAAATCAAGATTCTTAAACGATATTCCCGAAAAGCTGACCGACGACTGCGATAAAACCTATTCGTCATACTCCGCATACGGAGACTCCTATAATTACGGCTACGGCAAAAAAATGCCGGCAAGGGCGGGAGACATGCCGATTTATAACCATTCCGGACCAGGAGGGGGCTGGGGCATGGGCGAAGAACGTGCCGCTTACACGGGAAATGTGCCGTCGACCGGCTTCTCACGGCAGAAATCTCTGTCAAAGACCGTACCGAAGGCTCCCGGCGCAAGTCC
>JAQXKW010000172.1 GCA_029010655.1 Clostridia bacterium
AACGCCTACTATGATCCAGTTTATCACGAAAATGATTCTGGTAATAATTGCGGCAAACTTGTAGCCGCCCTGCTTTAAGGGCGCGCTTTCGGATTTCGCATTTGCGTATATCATCCAGCATGCAATGGTGCCGAGAATGGCATAAAGATTAAAGCTGAGCTGGAAAACGCTGAAAACGGCTACCACGGAAATCAAAATGCACATGGTAAGGAACAGCGGGGATGAAAAGGTCTTTTTCAAGGTGTCAAAGCCGGTGAACAGGGGCTGCTGCTGTGCCGCCGCACCGTTAAAGGGAGTTTCAGGCGTGGGAGCCGGGACGAACTGAGCGGCGTCGGGAGTAAACTGACCGGCATTGGGGGCAGACTGAGCGGCATCGGGGGCGTTGAAAGCCTCAGGCTCGGGAATGCTCTGAGCCGCAGTGGGGGTCTGCTGAGTAAGATTTGCGCCGCACGAGGTGCAGAAGGCGGTGCCGTCGGGAAGTTCTTTTCCGCAATTAGGACAGAACATAGTGTTACCTCTCTTATAATTAATAATATTGTCTATATTTTACACCTTGCGGTGTGTTTTGTCAACAGGCTTTGAGCCGGCGGGAGATGTGCGCTTTTTCTTCTTTTTCACGGAAAAACCGAAAGTTCCCAGACTTTTGCCCAGAGAAAAATATTCCCCGTGAGCAAAGGCGGCAAGGTCCGCCCGGTCAATGTGCAGTTTTCCCTTGGAGTCAATCAGCTCCCCGTCCACGTCCACCGCAACAATATCGGCAAGAAACATGTGGTGAGTGCCCAATTCCTTCACGTCAAAAACCCTGCATTCCAGCGACAGAGGACATTCTTCGATAATCGGCGCTGAAATTTTCGAGGCGGGAACGGGAGTAAGGTTCATTTTTTTGAATTTGTCCACCTTTCGACCCGTGTGTATGCCGCACCAGTCCGCGGCACGGACGAGGGAGGCGGGGGTAAGGTTTAAGGCAAATTCGTCGGTGCTTTTTATGAAATCATAGGAATAACGGGAGGGACGCACCGAAATATATGTTTTAGGCGGCTGAGTGTTAATAAGCCCCGTCCATGCAACGGTGAAAACATTGGATTTTTCGCCGTCTCCCACGGAGACGAGCACGGGAGGAACGGGCGCTAAAAGAGTGCCGCCTTTCCAAGCTACTTTAGACATAAAGCTCCTCTGAAAAAAATAATATGCCGGCATACCGGCAACTTTTCGCTGTCAGTGTGATTATATCACGCTCTGCCCGTCTTTTCAATACAATTGCCGAAAAATAGAACATTTGCCGCTTTGCGGCAAATGTACCCCACGCCAAAGGTAATTAGGGCAATACCAAGAACAACATGCGCGCCCTATTGATTTTTTTGCTGAAATGATATATACCCGACTTATTATTTTACAATAGCAGAGGAGAACGGCAGGTACCAAGTATCCGATCTTCAAATAGACCCGTAACCCACGGCGGAAAGCCGCCGCAAGAGGCAAAGTGCATGTTCCGCAAAAAGCGGTTGACAACATCGAACTTGCCGATTTTCGATAATTCTTCTCTATGTTACAGGAAATAAGTACTATCCTGTAAAAATTTTTATAAAAATATAAGCAGAGGCGACTGTAATTGTTAACAAACTCTTGACAAAAGTCGGATAATATGTTAAAATGTCGCCGTAAAAAATTCCGGGAGGTATTTTTATGAAAACACGCAAAGAACTAAAGACAATGGCAAAACAACAGATCAAGGGCAACATCGGCATGCTCTTCGTAATCACGCTTATTATCGGCGCGATCACCGTAGCGGCAACTGTTGTGCTTCGTTTTGTTCCCTTCGGCATCGGAAGCTTGGCTTCCATGATCATCATTACACCCGCCTTTACCCTGAGCGTTGTCCGTGTGTATCAGGCATTGGCTAATACCGGCAAGAAGCCCGAGGCAAAGGACGCTTTCTCCGGCTTTGACGATTTTTGGACTGCCTTTAAGGCTTCATTCCTGGTAGGCCTGTTCACTTTCCTGTGGAGCCTGCTGTTCGTAATCCCCGGTATCATTAAGTCTTTCTCATACTCACAGACAATGATGGTTGTCGCTGAGAACCCCGGCATCAGCGCCCGTGAGGCTATAAGCCGTTCCAAGGCTATGATGGACGGTCATAAAATGGATTACTTCGTGTTAGGTCTTTCCTTCATCGGCTGGGCATTGCTGGGTTGCATTACCTTTGGCATTGCTTACATCTGGGTCGGTCCATATATGCAGGCAACGCATGTAAACTTCTACAACGACGTAAAGCCCGCAGAGACTGTTGCCGAGGAACCCGCACCCGCCGCTGTTGACGCCGCTCCTGAGCAGGCATCGCAGAGCGAGGAAAACTGATTTTTTCTAATACATAGTAAGAAACTGTCTTTTTAAGACAGCAAAAAACCGGGCGACCCTCTGGGGTCGCCCGGTCATTTTTTGCGGTCATTTCGCATTCTCCTTCAGCGTTTTGTAACTTGCAATCAGCATTGCTCTTAAAGATGTACATTTGGAAGAAAGGGTTTTACTTTATTTACAAA
>JAQXKW010000173.1 GCA_029010655.1 Clostridia bacterium
ATACAGCTGTCATTTTGCTCTCCTTTCTTTGCGGGAGCCTGATTGTGTGTCTGTGAGCTTTATGAACACGTCCTCAAGAGAAACGCCTTCTCTTGTAAGCTCTATAATGGGAAAGCCCCGCTCTGCCATTTTGAAGAATATGTCCCGCCTGACATCACGTCCCGCTTCGCTTTCCACGTGGTAGGTAAAGGAGTCTCTCTCGGAGCCGCCCGAAACCTGAACGGACAGCACCCCGTCAACTTCCCTTAACGCCGAGGAAACATCTCTTTGCGAGCCGATAATCTTCAGCATGAATTTTGCGTTTTCGTTTACGGCACGGGTAATGCTTTCGGATTTTTCGTCCGCTAAAATTTTTCCCTGATTAATTATAACAATCCGGTCGCAAACTGCCTGCGCCTCCGACAGAATGTGGGTGGAAAGGATTACCGTGTGATCCCTCCCCAAGGTTCTGATAAGATTTCGGACCTCGATAATCTGCTTTGGGTCCAGACCCACCGTAGGCTCGTCAAAAATCAGCACCTTGGGATTTCCCACCAGAGCCTGAGCAATTCCCACTCTCTGCTTGTACCCCTTGGAGAGATTTTTAATAAGTCGTCTTTTTACGTCTCCCAGTCTGCATACCTTCAGTATTTCGTCCACATGGGCTTTTTTGTCGTATTTGCAGTTTTTCAGCTCGCAGACAAAATAAAGATATTCCGAAACGGTCATGTCGGGATAAAGGGGAGGAATCTCCGGTAGAAAGCCTATCTGCCGCTTTGCCTCTCCCGGTTTTTCGGAAACATCGACGCCGTCTATCTTTACGCTTCCGGCGTCGGAGGACAGATACCCTGTCATAATATTCATGGTCGTTGTCTTTCCGGCACCGTTGGGTCCCAGAAAGCCTAATATTTCACGGTCGCCTGCGGTGAACGATACGTCGTTCAGCGCAATGTTTTTGCCGTATACCTTTACAAGGTTTGAAACTTCTATCATTTTCTGCTCCTTATAGTTACCTAAATTAGAATTATACCACAAATTAATCCGTTTGTGTTGACAATCGGTGAATTTTTTATAATAAATTGTACGCTTTTGCGAAAAAGAGGCTCCGAAACGGGGTTATATTGACAAAAGGGGCAAAGTAGGGTATAATGTACCTGTGAAAAAATGTGAAACGGGGTAAATTATGCCCAGATTTTTTATAACGGCATCTCAGATAGGGGAGCGTGACTCCGGCGAAAAAACGGTGCTTATTTTCGGGGAGGACGCAGCCCATATAACAAAAAGCCTGCGTATGAAGCCCGGAGAGCAAGTCACCGTGTGCGACGGCGTCGGCAGGGAATACTCCTGCATGGTGGAAAAGACGGGGGAAACCGTAACCCTTGCGGTAACGGGCGAAAAGCAATGCGAGACCGAGCCGCCCTACCGTGCCACGGTATATCAGGCGCTGGTGAAGGGCGATAAATTCGATACGGTGGTGCAAAAGTCCGTGGAGTGCGGCGCGTGCCGCATCGTTCCCTTTATTTCCGAGCGTTGTATTGTGCGCCTTGATAAAAAGGAGGCGGCAAAAAAGGTTCTCCGCTGGCAGAAAATCGCCGAAGCGGCGGCAAAGCAGTGCGGCAGGGGAATAATTCCCGAAGTTTCCGGGCTTCTTACCTTTAAGGAGGCTGTGGCGGAAGCATCGCGGGCGGATATACCGCTTTTCTGCTACGAGGACGAAAGCGGAAGAACTCTGCGCCCGTTTCTCGAAGAAGAGGGAAAGTGCGAAACCGTATCGCTGATGATAGGCAGCGAGGGCGGCTTTTCACCGTCTGAGGCACAGCTGGCTGTGTCGGAGGGAATGGTGTCCGTAGGACTTGGAAAACGTATTCTCAGAACGGAAACTGCGTCGTCCTTTGTGCTTTCGTGCCTTTCATACCGATTTGAGCTTTGACGGTTATGCGAATTGCACAATCGGCATTTCTGTCGGTTTCGGGCGAAAAAATGGTTATAAATTATGATTTTTAACAAAAAACAGAGCAGTTTTTATGAAAAAATGCAAAATACCTATTGATAATTGCCAAAATTGGGTGTAGAATATAGTACAGGTTACACAAGACAATATTAATGAAACAGGAGATATAATTATGGCTAACCGTTTGTTTCAGGGCATAATCCATCAGATGGCTGATGCAGTTGACCGTACCATAGGAGTTATGGACGAATCCGGCGTGGTAATTGCATGCAGCGAGCTTGTAAAAATCGGATAGACCCGTCAGGAGGCAAGAGACGAGATGGCGTTTTCCTCGGAATCCGTAACGGTAAACGGGTATACGTACCGCCCCGTGGGAAACGGCTCAAAATGGGAGTATATCGTCTTTGTGGAGGGCGAGGATAAGACTGCGGAAAAGTTTGCGGCAGTTCTTTCCATTTCTCTTTCCAACATTAAAAACCTTTACGACGAAAAGTATGACCGCAACTCCTTTATCAAAAACGTCATACTTGACAATATTCTCCCCAGCGATATTTACATAAAATCAAAGGAGCTCAGGTTCAACGCAGACGAGCCCAGAGTGGTATTTCTCATTAAATTCCTTACGAAAACAGACGTGCTCCCCTTTGACGCCGTGCAGAACATTTTCCCCGACCGCACAAAGGATTATGTAATAAGCGTAGGCGAGCACGACATAGTTCTCATAAAGGAGCTGGGACTGGGCTACGACGTAAAGAAGATTGAAAAGCTGGCGAAATCCATTGCAGATACCCTCAATTCCGAGTTCTATGCAAAGGTCACTATCGGTATCGGTACCGTTGTGGATAACATAAAGGACCTTGCCCGCTCCTATAAGGAGGCGCAGGTGGCGCTTGAAGTGGGAAAGGTGTTCGACACGGAGAAAAATATTATTTCCTATGAGAATCTGGGTATAGGCAGACTTATATATCAGCTTCCCACAACCCTTTGCGAAATGTTTTTGCAGGAGGTGTTCAAGAACGGCTCCCTCGATAATCTGGACCGTGAAACACTTCTCACCATTCAGTGCTTCTTTGAGAACAACCTGAATGTTTCCGAAACCTCAAGAAAGCTGTTTGTTCACAGAAACACTCTGGTATACAGGCTTGAAAAAATCCGCAAGCTTACGGGACTTGACCTGAGAGAGTTCGACCATGCAATAACCTTTAAGGTTGCTCTTATGGTAAAGAAATATCTTGCAACAAAGAACGGCAAAAACTGAAATCTTATAAGGATTAATTTATGATAGACTTCAAGAACGTAAAGAAGGCGTATACTTCAAACGGAACCCTTGCCCTGGACGGCGTGGATCTCCACGTGGACGACGGCGAGTTCGTCTTCATCGTAGGCCATTCCGGAGCGGGAAAGACTACAATGATGAAGCTCCTTCTCCGTGAAGAGGCCGTCAGCTCGGGAACTCTTATAGTGGGAGATTACAACCTCTCCAAAATCAAAAACAAGGATATTCCGTATTACAGACGGGAGTTGGGCGTTGTGTTTCAGGATTTTCGCCTGTTCCCCAACAAAACCGTTTACGAAAACGTGGCGTTTGCCATGCAGGTAATCGGAACTCCCCGTTCCATGATAAAGCGGCGCGTGCCCGCAATTCTTTCAACCGTCAACCTTGCGGAAAAAATGACCTGCTTTCCCAACGAGCTTTCGGGCGGAGAACAGCAGAGAGTGGCTCTGGCGCGTGCTCTTGCCAATAACCCCAAGATTATTATTGCAGACGAGCCCACGGGAAACATAGACCCGAAAATGAGTATCGAAATAATGAACCTGCTTATGCGAATAAATAAGCTGGGCAAAACCGTTATTGTGGTAACCCACGAGAAAAATCTGGTGGACTACTATAAGCAGAGAGTTGTTATTCTAAAGGACGGAAAAATAGCGGAAGACCGTGTGGGAGGTATGTTCAGTTGAAAAAGCATTACAGTTCACGGTTTTTCATGTCGCAGGCGTTTACAAGCCTGTGGCGCAACGGGGTAATGTCCGCGGCATCGGTGGCGGTTCTCATGAGCTGTCTTGTGGTGCTGGGGTGCTTTGCCCTTTTGGTGGTGAATATTAACGTCAACCTTGACAATATCGCAAAGCTCAACGAAATTATGGTGTTCTGCGACAGGGAGCTGGACGAGGACGCCGTTAATGAGGTGGAGCGGCAGATAAAGCAGTGCGATTACGTTGAAAGCTGTCAGAGAATAACCAAGGAGGAGTCTCTTGAAAAAATGAAGGCGGAAAGCCCCGAGCACGCAGACGTGTACGAGGATTTTTCCGGGGAGAACAACCCCCTCTGCGAGTCCTTCGAGGTTATATATAAGGGTACGGACGAAACGAAAATATTCGACCTTGAATCAAGACTGCGAAATATCGAGGGCGTGTCTAAAATCAACAGCGTGTACCAGACCGCCAGAACGATCGATAAGCTTAAAGGCGGCGTTTTGCTTGTGTTTACATGGTTTCTCGCCATACTGTTCGTGGTAAGTATATTCGTTATTATCAATACCATAAAGGCGGCGGTGTATTCCAGACGGCACGAAATTCAGGTTATGCGGTACGTGGGTGCTACAAACAGCTTTATTGTAACGCCGTTCGTGTTTGAGGGCGTTATAATCGGAGCCGTCGCCAGCGTTCTCGCATTTGTCATTGATACATACGTTTATAATTATATAGATTCAACGGCGTTTGCCGATTTGCAGGTGATAGAAATTCTTGATTATTCAACCGTGGCTCTCCCCATGGCGGCAGGCTTTTTGGCGGTGGGAATAATCACGGGTATCATCGGCTCGGTT
>JAQXKW010000174.1 GCA_029010655.1 Clostridia bacterium
ATGCTCGAAGAGGTGAGAGGCGTATCCGGTGCCGCCGGCGTTCACACATATGCCGCAGAGCTGCTTATATACTGCTGTCTTACCCGTCATTTGCGTACATTATACAAAGAGCACGGAATCCCCGACGAAATATGGAAGGACACGGTGCTGGACCTTCGCTACAAGCTGACGGAATGTTACAGCATGCACGGAATATGGGGCTCATTTGTTGCCTTTTGGTTTGACCTTTTCTTCTGCCTTGACAGATTTGCTTTAGGCAGGCTTCAATACGAGCATTCCGTATACTTTGCCACAAACGAGCCTTACACTGAATTCGGTCTTAATCTTGTCAGGGACAAAACGCCCGCTCTCCAGCTTCATATTCCCTCAAGCGGAAGGCTGACGGAGGAATCCGTCACGCTCTCTCTGAAAAAGGCGTATGAGTTTTTCAAGGGAACGAAATTTATGCAAAACGGAATTCTCGTTACGGAGTGTTCTTCATGGCTGCTGTACCCCCAAATGGCTGAATTTCTTGAGGCAGATTCAAATGTAATGAAGTTTCAGAAAAGCTTTGAAATAACCGCCTCTTGGGGCGACCCGGGCTTTCACGATTGCTGGAGAATTTTCAACAAGGACTGGACGGGGTCTGCCGCAGAGCTTCCGAGAAACACGGGTATGCAAAGAAAATTCGCCCAGTGGCTTGAGGCGGGCAACACTGCCGGCTGCGGTTTGGGGCTTATACTTTTTGACGGTGAAAAAATAATAAACAACTGAGGTATAAAAATGAAAGCAGTAGTTTCGGTTATCGGCAAGGACAATTTCGGAATTCTTGCCAAGGTCAGCAACACATGCAGCAACAATTTTGCAAACATTCTGGACGTAACACAGTCCGTTTTGCAGGACATGTTCGTTATGGTAATGCTGGTGGACATTTCTCACGAGAAATGCAGCTTTATGCACTTAAAGAACGATCTGGACCAGCTGGCGAAAAGCATTAACATGCAGATAAGCCTTATGCACGAAGATATTTTCAATTCCATGCACAGGATATAAACGGATATGCTGAATATTAAAGACATAATGGAAACCGTCCACATGATTCAGGACGACAACCTTGACATTCGTACAATTACAATGGGTATTTCCCTGCTTGACTGCTGTGACACGGACATTGACCGCTCCTGCGACAAGGTCTACGACAAGATCTGCCGCCTTGCGGGAAAGCTTGTAAAAACCGGCGAGGAAATTTCCGAGCTTTACGGTATTCCCATAATCAACAAGCGTGTTTCGGTAACGCCTATTGCAATGCTTGCCGCCTCCTCCGGCGGCGACCCCGTAAAATACGCAAAGGCTCTTGACCGTGCCGCACACGAAATCGGAGTAAATTTCATAGGCGGCTACTCCGCTTTGGTGCACAAGGGCTTTGCCTCCGGCGACCGTGAGCTTATCCGTTCCATTCCGGAGGCGCTTTCCGAAACGGAGCTTATATGTTCGTCGGTAAACGTAGGCACTACAAAGGCGGGAATTAACATGGACGCAGTTGCCATGATGGGTGAAACCGTCCTTCAGGCGGCAAAGCTCACAGCAGACAGAAACTGCATAGGCCCCGCAAAGCTTGTGGTATTCTGCAACGCCCCCGAGGACAATCCCTTTATGGCGGGAGCTTTCCACGGAATCGGTGAGCCGGACTGCGTTATTAACGTAGGCGTTTCGGGCCCCGGCGTTGTCCGTGCGGCGCTGACAAAGCACCCGGAGGCTGATCTTAACTGCGTTGCCGACATTATTAAAAAGACTGCCTTTAAGATTACCCGTATGGGTCAGCTTGTGGGAACGGAGGCTTCCCGCAGACTGGGAGTGCCCTTCGGCATAGTTGACCTTTCCCTTGCTCCCACCCCTGCCGTGGGAGACTCCGTTGCTCATATCCTTGAAGAAATGGGACTTGAGGTATGCGGTATTCACGGAACCACCGCCGCCCTCGCTCTCCTTAACGACGCTGTTAAAAAAGGCGGCGTTATGGCGTCCTCAAACGTGGGAGGACTTTCAGGTGCGTTCATTCCCGTGTCCGAGGACGCAGGCATGATCGATGCGGCACGCTCGGGAGACCTGCGCATAGAAAAGCTTGAGGCAATGACCAGCGTTTGCTCCGTGGGTCTTGATATGATAGTAATCCCCGGAGACACTCCGGCGGAAATTATCTCCGCCATTATTGCGGACGAGGCGGCAATCGGTATGGTAAATTCCAAAACCACCGCAGTAAGGGTTATCCCCGCTATCGGAAAAGACGTGGGCGAGGAGCTTGAATTCGGCGGACTTTTAGGCAGCGGTCCCGTTATGAAAATTAACCTTGACCGTTCCCCCGCAAAATTCATTTCCCGCGGCGGCAGAATTCCCGCTCCCATTCAGGCTCTTAAAAACTGAGGTCAGTTTGCACATATGGGCACTTACAAACCGCTCACATTTTGTAAAAATGGGAAATTTTGAACATTTTTGCGAAATATGCTTGTAAGTTTCATCAATTTGGTTTAGAATATATTATGGAATGGAAGGGAAAACTTCCGCTCAGTGTGTTCCAAAATAATAATTAAATAAATTCGGAGGAAATCAAAATGTCAGTAAAAGTTGCAATTAACGGTTTCGGTCGTATCGGCCGTCTCGCATTCCGCCAGATGTTCGGCGCAGAGGGTTATGACGTTGTTGCTATCAACGACCTTACCGACCCCAAGATGCTCGCTCACCTTCTCAAGTATGACACCGCTCAGGGCGGCTACTGCGGCAGAATCGGCGAGAACGCTCACACCGTTGAGGCAGGCGAAAACTACATCGTAGTTGACGGAAAGAAAATCACCATATACAGCGAGAAGAACGCAGCCGACCTGCCTTGGGGCGAAATCGGTGTTGACGTTGTTCTTGAGTGCACAGGCTTCTACTGCTCCAAGGAGAAGTCCATGGCTCACATCACCGCAGGCGCAAAGAAGGTTGTTATTTCCGCTCCCGCAGGAAACGACCTGAAGACCATCGTATTCAGCGTAAACGAGAACACTCTTACCGCTGACGACCAGATCATCTCCGCTGCATCCTGCACCACCAACTGCCTTGCTCCCATGGCTAAGGCTCTTAACGACTACGCTCCTATCCAGAGCGGTATTATGTCCACCATCCACGCTTACACCGGCGACCAGATGATTCTTGACGGTCCTCACAGAAAGGGTGACCTCCGCCGTGCACGTGCAGGTGCCGCTAACATCGTTCCCAACTCCACCGGCGCAGCAAAGGCTATAGGTCTTGTAATCCCCGAGCTGAACGGCAAGCTCATCGGAAGCGCTCAGAGAGTTCCCGTTCCCACCGGCTCCACCACTATTCTTACCGCCGTTGTTAAGGGTGCTGACGTTACCAAGGAAGGCATCAACGCCGCTATGAAGGCTGCTGCTTCCGAGTCCTTCGGCTACAACGAGGATCCCATTGTTTCCTCCGACGTTATCGGTATGAGATACGGTTCTCTGTTTGACGCTACTCAGACCATGGTCGCTCAGAGTGCAGACGACCTGTACGAGGTTCAGGTAGTTTCCTGGTACGACAACGAGAACTCCTACACCAGCCAGATGGTTCGTACTATCAAGTACTTCGCAGAGCTCAACTAATAGGCTTTGTACCATAAGAAAAAAACCGCCCTCGGGCGGTTTTTTCTCAGAGCAAAGACAAAGCGGTCAGACCGCCAATTTAATACAAATAAATACTAAATGAGTTAAATTCTATAATTTGCACAGCACATACAGAATTATTTAACGGCAGGCAGAAATTGCCTGCCGTTATTGGCTTTCGGCGCTTTCGCCCTCTGGCGTACTTTTGTACGCCGACGAGCGGCGAAATCACCAAATCTGCCTCCCTTTGTCTTTCTCTGCCAGCCTGATGACTGACTTCGTCCTGTCATCAGGCTGAAGAAAAAGCCGCCCGCGGGCGGTTTTTTCTTATTGGATTACCTGATTATCGGGTTCCCCGATTATGCATGCCTGCATAAATTCCTGCTCATAGCTTGTCTGAACGTCCTCTTTGTCGTAATCCATAATGCCGCAGAGAGGATCCGCAAATATGTAAGTAGAGCCGGAATGTCCTATCATAACAAGGCAATGGGAATGGGTGTACCAT
>JAQXKW010000175.1 GCA_029010655.1 Clostridia bacterium
TTTTTCATGTTCATGTTCATTCCCGACGTTACCATGCCCGCCTCCGTAAGGGAGAATTGCAGCTGGTTTATGAAAAGCGGCTGTTTTACCGCAGTTTTCAGCAGTTCTATCTGCATGGGGGAGTGGTTTGATACGCCGAAATAACGCACCTTGCCGCAGGACTCCAAAATATCAAAGGCTTCTGCCACCTCCTCCGGCTCCATCAGGGTGTCGGGGCGGTGAAGCAGAAGAAAGTCCACGCAGTCCACGCCAAGACGGGCGAGACTTCCCTCCGCAGAGCGGATAATATGCTCCTTTGAAAAATCATACTGACCGTCATGGATCGCGCATTTGGTCTGTATAAGTATTTTGTCCCTTGCGCCTTTGTGACGCTTCAGATAATCGCCGAACAGCCGCTCGGAATTTCCGCCGCCGTAAATATCCGCATGGTCAAAAAAGTTAATTCCGTTTTCAAGGGCAGAATCAATAATCGCGTCCGTCCTTTTTTCGTCAAGACCGCTCATTCTCATGCATCCGAGAGACACGGCGGACGCCGAAAGCGCCCCGCCGATTTTAACGTATTTCATATAAACATCCGAATTTTTCTTTGTTTCCCCGCCGCCAAATACAGATCCCCGAAAAAATCAGGCTGAATCCGACACGGCTAAGAACTTTTTCCTTCCAAGCCGATTATATCATACTTCCGCTTCCTTTTCAATAACAGCCGAAAACGGGAAACCCCTCTACCGATTTCACGACGGGTCACGGCAGAGGGGGGAAGGCTGTTGTAATCTGTTGCAAGAGGTGCTTTTGAAAAATATGCGGGTACGGCGGATAAAACGAAGGTTATTGAATTGATTTTTTGATCCAATTGTCAAGAAACTCCATCTGTGCGTCTGTGTGGAACCAATGCTCCCCGCCTTTCATTACGGTAAGGGTCGCACCGATTTTGTCTGCAAATTCGGATACAGTCTCTATGGAAGTCAAATTATCTTTTTCGCCGTACAAAATGCAGGTGGGTATGCTCCACTCAATGGGGTGCTTTCGCACATAGCACAGATATTCCCAAGATAAGGTTTCCCCCAATTCGGTAGTGATTTCTTTCCTGCTGCAAAGCTCCTCCTCTGTTACATTTGACCATGTCATCATATCAGAAATCAGTTTTTCCATGTTTACGACCGGAGAAATAAACATGGCTTTGGAAATCTGCTTTTCAGCGAGAGCGCTCATGGAAAAATACGCACCTATGCTGTTGGCAATCAGAATAACCGAATCATATCCCTTGCTGTGCCAATCAAAAAACCGTGAAAACTCATTTTTCGCATCCCAAGGATTTTGCGATTTATAGTCAAAGCCCATAACATCGCTGTCGGCAAAAAGCGGGCGGTAGTGGTTAGCTTCCTCCGCGCATCCTCCCTTGCCGTGAATATATATCCAAACGCTTCATTCATGCTCTCCCTAAAAATTAAGTTTATCAAAATTATTATACAATATTCCCGCCTTATTTTCAACACCGCCGCTATACGCAAACCTCCCTCCGCCGGGCAAGCGACAGAGGGAGTTGTTTCGAGTGAGTGATTCAGTTTGAGAAATCGGAATTTGTACGCTATATTCTTTTTGTAAATGATACGTGGTCTTTCAATTCATAAAATCCATTTTTTTGATAGAAGCCATAAGCAGGAACATTATTCTCCGTTTGTAAAAATATTTGTTCCAAGCCAATTTCCTTTATCCCGTTTTCAATTTCTTTTAGGAAAAGAGTTCCAATACCGTTTCCTTGCTTATCTGTCTGAATACACAACTCGTCAATATAATATTCTGTACCAGAATACCAATGTCTAATATGTCCCATAGAAACACCAATCAATTTTTCGTCTTCGAACAATCCATATGTTAATGAATTACTTTGACCCACCAAATCAGACAAATACCAATTAAGTTGTTCTTGATTTGACCAATCATCATTCCACGGATCAATCGTAACCACGCTTACGAATAATTCTTTTATTGCTTCTATTTCATTCATCCCTATTCTCTTAAACTCGTACTTTTTTCCATATACACTCACCTATAATTTCTGATTTATACAATACTCTTTTCCCATTCTTCTCTTAACACAGAATAACATAATATATCGCTTTTGTCACGAGCGTGTTTTCTTAATCTTCCCTCAAAGGTAAATGAACATTTTTCTAAAACTCTTGTACTTTCCTCATTATGCGACCGCACCCAAGCCGCAATGACTGACAGATTCATTTCTTTGAATCCGTAATCAAGTATTCTTTTCACAGCTTGTGTCGCATAACCTTTGTTGCGATATTCGGCAACAATAGCATATTCTATTTCCATATAGCCGTCATAGCGATTCATGTCACCCAGATTTATAAACCCGACAAAGGTATGATTTCTTTTGTCGATAATTGCCTTACAACCATTGTCGTTCTTCCAATAATTGATGGTATTCTGACAGTCTGTGATTGAATCGTAGAAATGAACCCCATTTTTTCTTAAAGTATTATCAAGGCACATTTCGTATAAAGGTTTTGCATCTTCATCTTGCCAGTTTCTCAATATCAAATCTTTTGTTTCCATAAATCATTCACCTGTAAATTCCGATTTGGTAAAGTCATTATATCATATTTTTGCTCATTATTCAACACCGCACCGCAAACACAAAACTCCCTCTGCCGGTTTCCCGACAGAGGGAGTTTTTTGACAGGCGAAGCCTGTGGGGAACGGGTCACCGTTCCCCAAGCCGAGCATTATTTATCCTGGATTGCTGCCTGTGCTGCTGCGAGGCGTGCGATCGGTACTCTGAAGGGTGAGCAGGATACGTAGTCAAGTCCGATCTTATGGCAGAACTCTACGGATGTGGGGTCGCCGCCGTGCTCGCCGCAAATTCCGATATGGAGCTTGGGATTTACGGGCTTGCCCAGCTTGATTGCCATTTCCATCAGCTTGCCGACGCCGGTCTGGTCAAGCTTTGCGAAGGGATCGTTCTCGAATATCTTTGTATCGTAGTATGCGCTAAGGAACTTACCTGCGTCGTCACGGCTGAAGCCGAAGGTCATCTGGGTAAGGTCGTTTGTTCCGAAGCAGAAGAAGTCTGCTTCCTTTGCAATATCGTCGGCGGTAAGCGCTGCTCTGGGGATTTCGATCATGGTTCCTACCTCGTACTCAAGGTCGGAGCCTGCTGCGGCGATTACCTCGTCGGCGGTCTTAACAACTGCTTCCTTTACGAATTTCAGCTCTTTAACGTCGCCTATCAGGGGGATCATGATTTCGGGCTTAACGTTCCATTCGGGATGGTTCTTCTTTACGTTAATAGCTGCCTTGATAACCGCCTTTGTCTGCATTACTGCGATTTCGGGATAGGTTACTGCAAGGCGGCAGCCTCTGTGACCCATCATGGGGTTGAACTCATGGAGAGAATCGATAATTGTTTTAATCTCTTCAACGGTCTTGCCCTGTGTAGCTGCGAGTGTCTTTATATCCTCCTCCTCGGTGGGAACGAACTCATGAAGCGGAGGATCAAGGAATCTGATAGTTACGGGGCAGCCTTCGAGAGCCTCATAGAGAGCCTCAAAGTCGGCCTGCTGCATAGGCTCGATTTTTGCCAGAGCCGCTTCTCTTTCCTCAACTGTGTCGGAGCAGATCATTTCTCTGAATGCGCCGATTCTGTCGGGATCGAAGAACATATGCTCTGTACGGCAAAGACCGATACCCTCAGCTCCCAGCTCACGTGCCTTCTTAGCGTCTGCGGGAGTATCTGCGTTGGTGCGAACCTTAAGCTTTCTGTACTTATCTGCCCATGCCATTACACGGCCGAAGTTGCCGCTGATGGAAGCGGGAACGGTAGCGATAACGCCGTCGTAGATATTACCTGTGGAGCCGTCGATGGAAATGAAGTCGCCTTCATGGAATTCCTTGCCGCCCAGGGTAAATTTCTTATTTGCCTCGTCCATTGCGATGTCGCCGCAGCCGGAAACACAGCAGGTACCCATACCGCGGGCAACAACTGCCGCATGGGAGGTCATACCGCCGCGGACGGTGAGGATACCCTCGGAAGCCTTCATGCCGGTGATGTCCTCGGGAGAGGTTTCAAGACGGACAAGAACTACCTTTTCGCCGCGTGCCTTCCACTCTTCTGCGTCGTCTGCGGTGAACACGATTTTACCGCATGCAGCTCCGGGAGATGCGCCGAGACCCTTACCGATGGGGTTAGCCGCCTTCAGAGCCTTTGCGTCGAACTGGGGATGGAGGAGTGTATCAAGGTTACGGGGATCGATCATGAGGACTGCTTCTTCCTCTGTCTTCATACCCTCATCAACAAGGTCGCATGCGATCTGCAGAGCTGCGGGAGCAGTTCTCTTACCGTTACGGCACTGGAGCATATAGAGCTTGCCGTTTTCTACGGTGAACTCCATATCCTGCATATCGTGGTAATGGTTTTCAAGAAGGTCGCAAACCTTTACGAATTCGTCATATGCTTCGGGGAACTGTTCTGCCATCTGAGCGATAGGCATAGGTGTGCGGACGCCTGCAACAACGTCCTCGCCCTGTGCGTTTACAAGGAACTCGCCCATGAGCTTCTTTTCGCCGGTAGCGGGGTCACGGGTGAAGGCAACGCCTGTACCGGAGTTATTGTTAAGGTTACCGAATACCATAGGCATTACGTTAACCGCAGTACCCCAGGAATAGGGAATATCGTTGTCACGACGGTATACGTTTGCACGGGGGTTGTCCCATGAACGGAAAACGGCTTCGATAGCGAGCTTCAACTGAACAACGGGGTCGGAGGGGAAGTCCTCGCCGATTTTTGCCTTATACTCGGCCTTGAACTGACGAGCAAGCTCTTTAAGGTCGTCTGCGGTAAGGTCTACATCGAACTGAACGCCCTTTTCCGCCTTCATCTTATCGATAAGCTCTTCAAAGTACTTTTTGCCGACTTCCATAACAACGTCGGAGAACATCTGGATAAATCTTCTGTATGAGTCGTAAACGAATCTCTTGAACTTGGGATCGTCGTTGCCTGCGATCATAGCCTCTACAACTTCGTCGTTAAGGCCCAGATTCAGGATAGTGTCCATCATGCCGGGCATGGAAGCTCTTGCGCCGGAACGTACGGAAACGAGGAGAGGATTCTTGAGATCGCCGAACTTTTTGCCGTTGATCTCTTCCATTTTCTTAACGCCTTCCATGGCCTGTGCCATGATTTCATCGTTGATCTTTCTGCCGTCCTCATAGTACTGAGTACAAGCCTCTGTTGTGATTGTAAAGCCCTGGGGAACGGGAAGACCGATACCGGTCATTTCGGCAAGGTTTGCGCCTTTACCGCCGAGAAGGTTACGCATGGTCATGTCGCCTTCGCTGAACATATAGACCCATTTGTTTGCCATTGAATAATCCTCCAAATATAAAATTAAATTGTAAACAATGTAAGTAGACGCACAGCGTCAACATATATTTTATCACATATTTTTTATAATTTCCATAGTTTTATAAAAAAAACCGAAATTTGTCGTGATGTTTTCAAATTATTTACATTTACATGTTTATTTCTGCCAATTTGCACTAATCCTGCGACAGAATGCCCCCGCAATTTTTGCGGGGGCAGAGATTATTTCAGCTTTTGCTGGTGCATCCAGAAGGACATAACGAAGCTGTGGGGCAGAATTTTTGCCAAAAGCATCTGAGAGCGGGCAATAAAGCCGTATTTGCTCACGTCCCGACCGCGGTATGCGTCACGCCACGCCCGTGAAACGATGTCGCTTGGCATATACATTGCCACGTATTTTTTTACCACCTTATTATCCTCTGCCACGGCACGGTCAAAAAACTCCGTTTTCGTCCAGAAGGGCATGACTGCGGTGACGGTGATGCCTCGGGATTTCATTTCTCTGTTCAGCGCACGGCTGAAGGACAGGACAAAGGCTTTCGTTGCGCCGTACACGTTAATATAGGGTATGGGCTGGACGGAGGCGACGGACGCAATATTTATTATATGGGAGCCCTTCGGCATATAGGGAATACACATTTGGCACGTTGCCATAAGTGCGCCGCAGTTAAGATCCATCATATTGAGATTGACCTCAATAGAGTTGTCGCAGGTGGCGGAAAATTTGCCGAAGCCGCTGCAATTTATGAGAAGGGAGACGGCGGGGGCTTCTTCCTTTAACATTTCTTCAATCCGTTTAAGGTTCTCACGGTCGGTAAGGTCAAAGGGGAGAATCTTTACGGGGAAAGGAATTTCGGAGCTTATTTTTTCCAGATTATCCTTTCTGCGGGCAATAAGCCACACCTCGTCGAACCGGCCGCCCTTTTCAATTGTTTTTGCGAATTCTTTTCCCATACCGGAGGACGCTCCGGTAATTATCGCTATGTTTTTCATAAGCCTCCTGTTTTACGGCGGAAAATTATCCCTCGACTGCCTTCCGCACTCTTTCCATATTGAATTTTTCACGGCGGTCATATGTGAAAATGCCGTTCATTTCCTGCATAACGTCCGTAAACTGGGTATAGCAGAAGCCGCATATATCCGGGTGAGCCCTTAGCACGGCGCAAAGGGCGGAGAGCCTTTCCACAAACTCGTCCTCGTTTTTCGGCGCCTCGCCATAGCCCCAAGGGTTTCCCGACTCCTGCGCTCCGTTTTCGTGAACTGCGTCCAAATCGTAAAAAGCGCCGCCGAATTCGGACACGAAATACGGAGATTTTCCGTCGTAGCCCTCGTTTCCCTCAACGCTGTTTATAAACGCACCCTCCGGGAATTTCCCGTAATGGGATGCGAAAACACGGGGGTTCTGCTCATAATCGTGAACGTCGTATATATCCGTCTGCGCCGAATGGACGTACCCGGAGGTGTCGATAACAAGACGGGTAGGGTCAAAGGCACGGGTTTGCGACACCGCCTTTTTTATAATATCCTTATTATCTCCGGGAAAAGCCTCGTTAAACGGGCACCAGCCGATAATCGAGGGGTGGTTTACGTCACGGCAGAGGATTTCCTCCCATTCGTAAAGGAAAATATCCGTCGCCTCGGGACGGGATATGTCAAGCCCCCAGTTGGGGTATTCTCCCCAAAGGAGGAAGCCTTTTTTGTCCGCTTCAAAAATGTATTCCGGCTCAAACACCTTCATATGCATACGTGCGCCGTTAAAGCCTGCGGCAATACATCTGTCAATGTCCTCGGCAAAATCTGCGGGGTCGGCGGCGGTGTAAATCCCCTCCGGGTAGTACCCCTGATCCAGCACAAGCCGCATAAACAGGGGCTTTCCGTTGAGAAGAAGCTTTCTTCCCTCAGTTTCCACGCATCTCATGCCGAAATATGTATCAACCGTATCCTTTTCAAAGCTGAGGCGAACACCGTAGAGATTTCCCTGCCCTATGTCCCAAAGGTGAGGTGAGGGTACGGACACGCTGAAGGAGACGGTTTTCCCCTCTGTGCAGGCGCTCCCCACCATCTCGCCGCCGAAGGTTACTTCGGCAAAGACTTTTCCCGTTTCCGACAGCTCCACGGTAAAGTCCGCTTTTTCCCCTTTTACGTCGGGGAGAATTTTAACTGATTTTATATACTTTTCCGGAACGCTTTCCAGCCACACGGACTGCCATATGCCTGAGCATTTTGTGTAAAAGCACCCGTGAGGGGCGTCCGCCGCCTGCTTGCCGGAGGGCTGGAGAGGATTTGCCGTATCGTCAAAAGCCGTTACGGTTACGGTGTTTTCACCTGGGCGCAAAAGCGCCGTAATATCAAGCTCTATGGGGGTATAGCCGCCAACGTGAACTCCTGCGCTGACGCCGTTTATCCACACTGTCGTTTCATAGTCGCATGCGCCTATGTGGAGCAGTACTCGCCCCTGCAAAAAACTTTCCGGCAGGGTAAAGGTGCGGCGGTATCTTACGTATTTTTCGTCCCTGCACTCTCCTATTCCGGAGGCGGAGGCTTCCGGCACAAAGGGCACGGTTATTTCTCTGTCGTATTCCCCGTTTTTTCCGTAGCCGAATTCCCATTTGCCGTTCAGGGAAAAGAAGGTGCCCTCTGCCCTGCGAAAATTCGGGCGGGGGTATTCGTTTCTTTTTACGCTCATTTTCTTATCTGCCGTTCTACAAGAGTCTCGTCTCCGCAGTAAATGCGGCGGAGCTTAGGTTTTTCAATCTTTCCTGTGGGGTTTCTGGGAACCTGTGCGAAAATAATCTTTTTGGGCCTTTTATAGCGGGGCAGACCCTCGCAGAAAGCGTTAATTTCTTCTTCTGTGGCGGAAAAGCCCTCTCTCAGCTCAATTATCGCCGCCGCTATCTCGCCCAGTCTCTCGTCGGGGAGACCTATAACCGCAACGTCCTTGATTTTTTCGTTGGCTCTTAGGTAATCCTCTATCTGGACGGGATAAAGGTTTTCGCCGCCGGAGATAATAACGTCCTTTTTGCGGTCAACCAGATAAATAAAGCCTTCCTCGTCCTTTTTCGCCATGTCTCCAGTCAGGAGCCAGCCGTCACGGAGTATTTCCTCGGTGGCTTTGGGGTTTTTATAATAGCAGAGCATAACTCCCGGACCCTTTACCGCAAGCTCGCCCACTTCGCCGTTTGGCACTTCCGCCCCGTCCGGTGCGATAATTTTAGCCTCCCAAAGATAGCCGGGAATGCCGATAGCGCCCACCTTTCTGATGTTTTCCACGCCTAAGTGAACGCATCCGGGACCGATTGACTCGGAAAGTCCGTAGTTGGTGTCGTACTGGTGATGGGGGAACTTTTCCTCCCACCGCTTTATAAGGCTTGGGGGAACGGGCTGTGCACCTATGTGCATGAGACGCCATTGGGACAGCCTGTAGTCTTCAAGCTTTATTTCGCCCCGGTCAATAGAATCCAGAATATCCTGCGCCCACGGCACAAGAAGCCATACTATTGTAACCTTTTCGTCGCTTACCGCCTGCATTATCCATTGGGGCTTCACCCCGCGGAGAATGACCGCACGGCTGCCTGAAATAAGGCTTCCGAACCAGTGCATTTTAGCTCCCGTGTGATAAAGGGGAGGAATGCAGAGGAAAACGTCGTCACGGGTCTGCCCGTGGTGCTTCTGCTCTGTAAGCGCAGAGCAGAAAAGAGCCTTGTGGGCGTGAAGAATAGCTTTAGGAAAGCCGGTAGTGCCGGACGAAAAATAGATTGCCGCATGGTCGTCCTCAGTAAGGGCGATGGGCGGGGGATTTACGGAGCAGTATGCAACGTATTTGCTGAAGGGCTCCGCCTCCTCGGGAACGTCTTCTCCCACAAAGAAGAAGTGGCGAATGCCGGAAAGCTCTCCCTTGACTGCCGCAATTCTGTCAACAAACTCGGGGCCGTAGATTAAAACGGAGGAATCGGACAGCTCAAGACAGTATTTGATTTCCTCGGCGGTGTATCTGTAATTGAGAGGAACCGCAAGGGCGCCGCACTTGAGTATTCCGAAATATACGGGGAGCCACTCAAGGCAGTTCATCATAAGAATAGCCACCTTGTCGCCCTTTTTGACTCCGCGGGTCAGCAACAGATTGGCGGCTCTGTTGGCTTCCATGTCAAACTGACGCCATGTCACAGAACGGCGATATTTGTCGCCGCTGGCGTTGACGATAAGGCTGTATTCACGCCACGTGGTCGCATGATCTGGCTGATTGGCAGGGTTAATTTCAACAAGAGCTTCCTCGTCGGGAAAAAGCCTTGCATTTCTTTCAAGAGCGTCAACGATAGTATTCATAACTCATTCCTTCTCATAGTTTTTAATAAAAAAGCCCTCTTGAAGAACACTTCAAGAGGACGGGAAAACCGCGGGACCACCTCAATTACCTTTCCTTCGGGAAAGGTCGCTTACGGGCACGTCGGGATTTGCGATTATGCCCTGCATCTGTAACGGGAAGCCCCCGTCGCCGCCTGCCCCGACGGGCGGTGCGAAACTCCCGGAATGTAATTCGCCCGTCGGGACCCTGCCGTCTTACACCGCCGACGGCTCTCTGCAAGGCTTTCGGGACAGGCTACTGAATTTCCGATCACAGCTTTTCTTCTTTTTTATTATACGAGAGGATTTTAACATAGCAGGGCGTCTTTGTCAAGGGTTTTGGGAAAAATCCTTTGTTGACTTTCGCCCACGGCGGTTATATAATATTTATAATATTTCGGAAGGGAGGGACTTAAATGAGTATGAATATTCCGGAGGACGTTACGGCAGTTCTCCGTGTCCTTGAAGCCCATGGAATTCCCGCCTATCCCGTGGGGGGCTGTGTGAGAGACTATGTTCTGGGAACGGAGCCCCACGATTACGATATAGCGGCAGAAGCTACCCCGGAGGAGCTTTGCCGTGCCGCCGAGGGCTTTCGCACCGTGGAGGCGGGGCTTTCCTTCGGCACGCTGAGAATTATCTCCGGCAAAACAGAGGTTGAAGTAACCTGCTGCCGTTCAGACGGCACATACCGTGACTGCCGCCGCCCCGACAGCGTGGTTTACAACAAAAGTCTTTCCGACGACCTTGCTCGCCGTGATTTCACCGTAAACGCCATGGCATATTCAAAAAAAGACGGCGTTATAGACCCCTTCGGTGGGAGGGCAGACGCCGAAAATAAAATTATCCGTGCCGTAGGCGACCCTGCCGCAAGATTTCGGGAGGATGCGCTGAGAATTATCAGGGCTTTGCGCTTTTCGTCGGTGCTGGGCTTTGAAATAGAGGAAAGCACCGCCGCCGCAATCCATTCCCTGCACGGGCTTCTCGATAATATCGCCGCAGAGCGGATTTTTTCGGAGCTGAAAAAACTGCTGTGCGGAAAAAATGTTTTCGACGTGCTGATGAAATATTCCGACGTTTTTTGCCGCATTATTCCCGAAATGACCCCCTCCGTGGGCTTCGACCAAAAAAGTCCTTATCACATATACGACGTTTACGAGCATATAGCGAGAACCGTGGCTCTTTGTCCCCCCGATGAAATTCTCCGCCTTACAATGCTGTTCCACGATATAGGAAAGCCTTATTCCTACACGGAGGAGGAAAGCGGAGTAAGACATTTCAAGGGGCACCCGGAGGTCAGCGCAGAAATAACGGAGAAGGCTCTCCGCAGACTTAAAGCGGATAACGCAACGGTGGAAAAAACGGTCTTCTTGGTGAAATATCACGACGTAAGACCCGAGCCCACCGAAAGGTCAATGCGGCGCTATCTTATAAAAACGGGCTTCGAGGGAGCAAGGCTTCTCTTTCAGGTGCGCCGCGCGGACACGCTGGCTCATTCGGAAAAAAGCATGGCAGAGCTTGAAAAAATAGAGCTGGAAGAAAAAATAACCGATAAGCTGGAAAGGGAAAACGCCTGTATAAAAATTTCCGACCTTGCCATAGGCGGCAGAGACCTTATGGAAATGGGCTTTGGAGAAGGACCCCTTATCGGCGAAATTCTGTCGTATCTTCTGTGCGCTGTCGCCGACGGGGAGTGCGAAAACAAGGAGGCGGCTCTGAAAAGTGCCGTTCTCACAGGAAAATTCGGAAAGAATATGCAAACTGCTGAAAATAATTATTGAATTTTTCAAATATATATGATATAATTACTGTGTATTACAATGTTCGGAGGCTTTATTATGAAAACAAAAAGAATTACGGCGCTTGTTCTGTGTATGGCTGTGCTTTTCTGCACCGTGTTTTCCCTTGCGGTTTCTTCTTCTGCCGCAAGCCTTGCCACACTTAACGGAGTATATACCGTTGAAGAAGGCAAGCTGACCTTAACCGTTTCACTTGGCTCAAACCCCGGTATTAACACCCTTGTGGCACGGCTCGGATATGACAGCGATGCGCTGACGCTTCTGTCCGTTACAAACGGCACCGTTTTTTCCGAAGCCAATAACGGAAGCATGTTTGAGGTAAATTTCGCAAACAATCCCCTTGTTCTTTACTTTGAGGAAAACAGCATAGGCAATATTACCGCCAACGGCGTTGTTGCAACGCTGGAGTTTACGGTAAACGAACAGAAGGAAGACTACGGCTTTAAGCTCACCGTTGATAACGACAACACCTTCGGCTGCGGAGAGGGCATAGTTCCCGTTGACGTACCCTTTGCGGAGCCCACCGTTAAGGAATTCACCGTAATTCCGGGCGATGTAAACGGCGACGGCAAGGTTAATGCGGTTGACGGAAACCTTATTAAGAAAATTGTTCTCGGAAGCACAACCCCCACCCCCGCCGAGCAGGCAGCCAGCGACCTTAACGGCGACGGCAAGGTCAACGCAGTTGACTCGAACCTTCTGAAGAAGCTTATTCTGGGCGCATAATTTGCTGTCCGAAGGGTGCTCTGCTTCGGCAGTACGCCCGAAAAAGAATATATGAACCCCCGTATGGGGTGCGCCGCACCCCATACGGGGGTTTTTGCAAAAATGAATGAAAATATGCCGAAGGCATATATCATCTGCGAAGCAGATATCATACCCGCAGGGTATATCATCCGTTCCGAAAGGAACGGATATCATTGAAAAAAGCTCGCTTTTGCACTTTTTCTTTTGTGATTATACGACAGAATAGAACAATTACTAAATAATACACAGACTACGGTTTTTCTTTTAATGTTTTACAACTTGAAATTAACATTCTCCTAATACGCCCACATAGATTTCTATGTTTCTTATATGTATCTTCGTCTATGACATTTGTATTGAACAAGAGTTGTAACCATCCCTCTGTTTCACTGCACTCTTTTAGAGATATTTCAAATTTTGAAAGCATATCTGCCCTACTTTGACCGTAGTTTGCTTCTCTGATATTCGCATAAACGCTGCTTGAACTTTTGCGGATTTGAAACAATGTATTAGTCGGTGCATTTATATTTTGGCAAAGCAACTCGATATCGGTAGCAAGTTGTTCCGAATAAAGTAACATATAATTCTTAGGCATAACATCACTTCCTTTTCATAACGATTATACCACACAATCGTTATGAAATCAACGCCGCAGGCGTTGCATCTCATCAATTCCGCAGGAATTGTATATCATCAAAGCGGAACGCTTTGTATATCATCATTGCGAAAGCAAATACAGCCTGCGGCTGATGATATACGCCTGCGGCGATGATATACACGCTGCGCGTGATGATATACCATTGCTTTCGCAATGGATAAAAAAATCTCGTTCCGAAGAACGAGATTTTTTGGCGCGCCCGGGGGGATTCGAACCCACGACCTACCGGTTCGTAGCCGGGCACTCTATCCACTGAGCTACGGGCGCATACTCCTTAGAGCCTATATATATTATCACAACATGTCCCTCTTGTCAAGGGGTTTTTTGATTTTTTTACAAGGGCACAGGTGCCCCGTCTACGGTGATTTCCGCCAGCTTTTCTCCCTCGTATCTGAGCTTCAGGGAGAAAAACGGTCTCTCCTCCTTCAAAAGGTTGAAAAACACCCTGTCTCCCTCCCACATGGGGAGCGTTTCAAGCTCTCGGTCGTCCACCCATTTTAAGTTCCCCTCGCTGCACTCGATTACTTCCCTCGTGTCGCTTTTCCCTGTAAAAAGGCACATATATTCCGTGCCCCAAAGGTCCGAAACAAAGGTTATAAGCCCCCGAAAAGTGTACTCGGACAGCAAAAGCCCCGTTTCCTCCCGAACCTCTCTTACAAGGCAGTCCTCCGGGGACTCTCCCGCTTCCAGATTTCCGCCGATGCCGACCCATTTCCCCGCATTTTCGTCATTTTCCTTCTTTACCCGATGGAGCATAAGAGTTTTTCCGCCGTTTCTTATATAGCAAAGGGTTGTGAATTTCATATATGGCTCTCCTTTACGCTTTCAATAAGTGAAATCAAACGGTCCTTTACCCGTGCGGGGG
>JAQXKW010000176.1 GCA_029010655.1 Clostridia bacterium
GTTTACTGAACAATCCCTCAGTCACGGCTTCGCCGTGACAGCTCCCTTTACACAAGGGAGCCTTTGGTGTGCGGTACCATTCCGGGCAAAACCTGTCGTACCATATTCATATAGTTTTTGCTGTTACAGAGTACTACGAAATGTGCTGTCAAACCGCTCTACCGAATAAACCACGGTCTGTCCGAAGGCTTTCGGCGGACCTTTCTTTTTCTCGCCTTTGTTCTGGAAACGCAAACGGGGAAAACGGCTGACGCACCATTTTTTATAAGCAGGGAAGCGCAGGAGTTTACCGTAGCTCCTGTGGTGATAATATCGTCCACTATAATAAATTTCCCGCCGGCGGTGCCGGCGCCCTTTCGTAAAGAGAGGGATTTCTCGGCGCACCTTTTTCTGTCCGGCAGGCGGAGAGTTTTCTGAAGCTCGTCTCCCGTTTTGGAAAACAGATTTACATGTGAAATCCCCGTATAGCGTGAAATTTCCTTTGCAAGCTCCCGCCCCTGGTCAAAGCCGAACTGCCTGACACGCTTCTTTGTTCTGGGAGGGTAGCATATATGCCAACTTTCAGGCTTTTCTCCCGCCTTTACAAAATATCTCAGAATTTCCTGCGAAAGCTCCCTTGCCGCAAAGCGGATAATCCGTCTGTCAGGGGATTTTTTAATCTGATTTACGGCACGGCGTACAATAATATCTCTTTCGTCCTCGCTGTCGGGCTTTCCGTAAAAGGTCAGGGCGGAAAGATAACGGTCGCCCAGCCTTTTTGCCGAGGTGAGAAGTATGGGGCGGCAGGTACATCCCCGGGCGGTTTTCCCGCAGACGGGGCATCTTGAAAGCCGGGCAGCTTCCCACATTTTTCTGCATTGAGGGCACATTTCTCCGTCATCCCATGAGGTGTCGCCGCAAATAACGCATTTTGACACGAAAAGGAGATTAAGGATTTTTGAAAATACCCGTGCTACACGGTCAAGAAACGGCGCTTTTTTATTCATGTCCCGAAAGGGCAGATTTCAGCCCCGAATACCGTTTTACATATCTGTTGTTTGAAACCATACGCTCCAAAATATCGACCCGCCCTACCAAAATCACCATTTTTTCCGCTCTGGTTACTGCGGTGTAAAGCAGATTTCTCGTAAGGAGCATGGGGGCGCACCCGTAAAGGGGAATGATCACCACGGGATATTCGCTGCCCTGACTTTTATGCACCGTTATGGCATAGGCGTGCTCCAGCTCGTCAAACTGCGTTATATCGTATTCGGCAAGCCTGCCGTCAAAATCAAGCTCCATAATGCCCGACGCAGGGTCAAGAGCTGTCAGCGTTCCGATGTCTCCGTTGAAAATCCCGAGCCCGCTGTATCCGTCCTTTTCCCATTCTACGCTGTAATTGTTTTTGTTCTGCATTACACGGTCGTTTTCACGGAACAAAATCCCGTGGGCTTCTTTCTCTTTTCTGCCCTTTTTCGGAGGATTAAGCCTTTCCTGAAGCAGAATGTTGAGAGCTCCTGTGCCCGCTTCCCCTTTCCTTGACGGGGAAATAACCTGTATGCCCTCGGAAATCTCTATGCCGTAGGCTTTGGGAAGTCTCGTCTGCACAAGCTCCGCCACGGTCAGGGCAATGTCCCTGTCGCTCCCTCTGGGAAGGAAGAAAAAGTCCTTTGATTTGTTGTCCAGTATGGGCATTTTTCCCTCGTTTATAAGGTGGGCGTTCACAATAATGCGGCTTTCCTCCGCCTGACGGAAAATTTCCGTAAGGCACACGGTGGGGAAGGCTCTGCTGTCGATAATGTCCGCAAGCACGTTTCCCGCTCCCACGGAGGGTAGCTGGTCACGGTCGCCGATGAAAATAAGACGGCAGCCGGGCTTTAGTGCTTTCAGCAGGGCCTCCAAAAGGAGAATATCTATCATGGAGGATTCGTCTGCTATAACCGTGTCCTCGTCAAGGAGAAATTGCTCGCACCGTGCAAATACGGGCTCGTCGTCGTCGCCGGAATGCTCCATTTCAAGCAGGCGGTGAATTGTTTTTGCCTCGTATCCGGTAGCCTCGCTCATTCTTTTTGCCGCTCTGCCCGTAGGGGCGCAAAGGGCAACCTTCATTCCCATGCTGTCGAAAATTGAAATAAGGGCTTTAATAATCGTGGTTTTGCCCGTGCCGGGTCCTCCCGTCAGCACCATTACGCCTTCTCTGAGGGCGGTGTATATTGCCTCCTTTTGCATGGCGGCATAGGTAATACCCGACTGTATTTCAGTCTTTTTAATAAACGCGCCGATGTCGTCCGAGTCCACGGACGGGCAGGAAGCGCTGATGCGCCGAAGCTTTTCTGCGCAGAAAAGCTCCGCCTTACGGTATTTTGAAAGATATATCATGTTAACTCCGCCAAAGGGGACAGATACTGCCTTACCAAATGCTATGAGCCTTTCCAGCGCAGGACATATCTTTTCCCTTTCAACGGATATAAGGCGGGACACCTCGCCCAGCAGCACGTCCTCGGGCAGACAGGTGTGTCCGTTTGAATGGGCGGCAAGAGTGAGCGCATGCACAATACCGGCGCATATTCTGTCGGGGCTGTCGTGGGCGATGCCGCAGGAGGCGGCAATGGCGTCGGCACGGTTAAAGCCGATGCCGCTGAAGCTCTCGCACAGAGAGTAGGGGTTCTGCCTGATGCGGTCCACCGCATCGCCGCCCCATTTTCTGTATATTTTCATGGAGGTGGCACTGCCGAAAAATTCCGAGCAGAACATCATCACGTTTCTCGCTCCCGAAATATCGGAGAAATTCTCCGATATTTCAAGAGCCTTTTTTCGTGATATGCCCGGAATTTCCGAGAGCCAGTCCGGGTGATTTTCTATAACGTCAAAGGAGTCCTCGCCGAAACGCTCCACGATTTTTTCCGCCGTTTTGGGACCGATACCGCGAAGGGCACCGGAGGCAAGATAACGGAAAATATCGTCGCTGTCGGAGGGGAGCGTTTTTTCATACATTTCCACACGTAACTGCCTGCCGTAGGTGGGGTGGTTTACCCATTTGCCCACGGCGGTAACGGAATCGCCCTCCGCAAGATAGGGCATAGTGCCCACCAGCGTCTGGGGAAAGCCCTTGTCGTCCTCGATTTCGCACACGGTGTAGCCGCTTTCCGCCGACTGAAAGATTACGGACTCAACAATACCCGTAACGGAATCTTTTTCATTAATATCTCTTTGAGGACCTTCCATGCCGTACTCCTTTCAGCTGTTGCGGTTTTGTGTGAAAATATAATAATGTCCGTTATTTTTAACAAAAAGTACTTCCAATTTTAATAATTCTATGTTATAATTACATCAGTAAATGGAAGGAGGGGTTTTTATGAGAATTCTTGCAGCCCCGGATTCGTTTAAGGGAAGCCTTACGGCAGAGCGTTTTTGCAAAATAATAAACCAGGCGGCAAAAAGGGCTCTTGCCGATTTTGAGTGCGTGTCCATGCCCCTTGCCGACGGCGGAGAGGGAACAGCCTCCCTTGTGGCAAAAGCTTTGGACGGCACCCTGGAAAAGATAGAGGTGGAGGGTCCTACCGGAAAGCCGGTAAAAGCCCATATAGCATTTGTAAACGGCGGAAAAACCGCAGTTATCGAAAGCGCACAGGCGATAGGTCTGTCCCTTGCGGGAAGGAGAACCAACCCCATTAGAACCTCCAGCTACGGGGTGGGACAGATGATTTCCTATGCCACTTCAAAGGGCGCAGGCGAAATCGTTCTCACCTTAGGGGGTAGCTGTACCAACGATTTGGGCGCGGGCATGCTTTCCGCTATGGGCGTCAGCTTTGTGGATATATGCGGAAACCGATTTTCTCCCATAGGCGGAAGCCTTGAACGGGTGGAAACGGTTGAGTTCAATCAGGCATTTTCAAAATACAGAGAAGTAAAATTCGTCATACTCTGCGACGTTGACAACCCATTGCTGGGTGAAAACGGATGTGCAAGGGTGTTCGCTCCTCAAAAGGGAGCGGGTGCGTCCGATATTCTCAGACTTGAGCACGGGGCAAAAAAGTTCGCAGGGGTTGTCCGCCGTGTTACGGGAACAGATGAAATTAACACTCCGGGAGCGGGAGCCGCCGGAGGAATCGGCTTCGGTGCGCTTTCCTTCCTTGAAGCGGAAAGAAAAAGCGGAATTGAAGCTATGTTTGAAATTTATAATTTCAAAAAAGCCGCCGCCCTCAGCGACCTTATTATTACAGGCGAGGGCAGATTTGACCGTCAGAGCTTTATGGGAAAAGCCGTAGGCGGAGTTCTCGGCGAGAGGGGAGACGTGCCCGCCGTTGTTTTCTGCGGGTCAACTGACGGTGTGGAAGTCCCCGAGGGGGTAACCGTAATCCCCATCAGCGACGGTCTTGATTTGGAATATGCTATGGCGGAGGCGTCGAATCTTCTGCTTTCCGCCGCAGAAAAGTATTTTAACAGTCTGAAAAAATAGATAATATTTTGCTTACCCCGTTACCGTCACGGTAACGGGGTAAGTTTTTTTATTTTATAATAAGACAGTTTTCGTCCACGTCAAGCGTTCCGTCGCAGTTGAGAGAGTTGTCGGAGGCGGAAATTGCAACCTTTCCGCCGACGATTTTAATAGAGGTGACCGCCTGGATACCGTCGTCGGAGGCTTCAATATCAAGATTCCCCCCGTATACTGCCACAAAGCCTCTTTCGGGGTCTGTGTTATTATCGGATTTCACGGCGTCCTTTCCGCCTTGCAGAATAAGCTCTCCGCCGCCGATAACAACGGAATCGTTGCCCTTCAGGGCGTTTTTCGGAGCGGTAACAGTAAGACTGCCGGAAACGATGCGAAGGTCATTTTTTGTGCCAATACCGTTGTTGCAGTTGCCGATAACCCTGAGAGAGCCGCCGCCGTTTACCGTCATATCATCGTCGGAAAAAATGCAGGCGTTAGGCTCGTCGCCCTTTTCGGCACAGTAGGAAAAGCCGTCCGAAACGGTATTATCCGTGCCGTCTGCCAAGGTTATTACTATCTTGTCGGAGGAAACTCCGTTTACGGCGGCGCTGTTCTCGCAGGAAATGTTCACTCCGTTGAAAATGAGATGAACGTCATCCTCCTTTGCCGCTTCAACAACAATGCCCCCCGAAAAAAATCCGGTGAGAACGTAGGTTCCTGCCACGGTGATTTTCAAAGCATTGTCGGAAAGCTCGGCACCGTCGCCTTTAATTTCGGCGTCGGTTCCTTTGAACTTTACAAACACGGGGGAAGGACCCTCCCCCGTTTCCATATCAAAATCTGAAAAAACTCCGTCGGGTACGGCTTGTGCGGCGGGGGTGCTGACGTAATTTTCACTTTCGGCAGGCTCTCTGCCCATGCAGGAGCAGAGCAGGAGAGCGCAAACCGAAAATACAGCAATTAATTTTTTCATTATTCCGTTACCAGGTCAAAAGTAAGCTCTTTTGTGGAGCGGAGCTCCAGGTCGGGCTTTCTTGACGTAACCGTTACGTTAATTCCCACGGAACGCATTCCGGCTGAGTGGATTGCCTCGATTCCCGCCTGGGAATCCTCAATTCCCACGCAGTCCTTGCCCTCAAGTCCCAGAGCCTCGGCGCAGACCGAGAAAATCTCCGGGTCGGGCTTTGATTTTGTTATCTTCTTTGCGTCCGCAATGTAGTCGAAGCGGTGGAGAAGTCCTAAAGAGGACAGCACCGAAGAGGCGTTTTTGCTGACGGAGGCTACCGCCGTTTTAACGCCGTGCCGCTCTGCATCGTCAATAAGCTCCGAAATTCCGGGGAGTATATCGGCAGGGGTAAGTCTGCCGATCAGCTCCACGTAGTTGTCGTTTTTCGTTTTGCACATTGCTTCTTTTTCCTCGGGGGAAAAGCGGTCGAGGGCGTTGTTTATTTCAAGAATTATGTTGAGAGAATCCATTCGGGAAACACCCTTCAAGCGCTCGTTGTCGGCTCTGTCGAATTTGAAGCCCAGAGAGTCGGCGAGCATTTTCCACGCCTCAAAATGAAACTGCGCCGTGTCGGTGATAACACCGTCAAGGTCGAAAATTATAGCTTTCTTCATAATAATCTCCATTCCGCCGCCCTGCGGCGGCACAAATTGTTATGAAATTCTCCTGTGTTTCCGAAGGAAACAAAAATGGGTTGGGTCCCGTTTTTAAGGAGAATTTGGGCGTGAAATAACTGCACGAAGGACTTGAATCAACGTAGCTTTCACGCTATACCTCTCTGTATTGTAAGGTTATACCGTCGCCCACAGAGCAAACCTTGCCGTTGCACAGGAATTGAACGTCCGCGTCTCCCGTAAGGTTTTTAACGGAGAGGGTGTCATGATCCTCGGTGATTTCAAGCTGCTGACCGTGCCACCAAATGCGGAATTTTACGGAGTTCCACTGGTCGGGAAGATTTGGCTGAATTCTCAGGGCGTTTCCGTAACGGCGCACGCCGCCGAAGCCGAGAACACAGCACTGCCAGATGCCGCCGAGAGAGGCCGCATGAACTCCTGCGATGGAATTTGAGAAGGAGTCCATGTCAATCATGGTAGCTCTTGAAAAGAGCTTGTAAGCCATTTCACGCTCGTGAAGGTCTGCCGCAAGGGCGGAGAAGGTGGAGAGAGAAAGGCTGGAATCGTGCAGACAGCATCTCTCGTAGAAATAGAAGTTCTTTTTCTTGCACTCCGGGGTAAACAAATCCTCAAGCAGATAAAGGAGAGCTACGACGTCCGCCTGCTTGCTTATCATGCAGTACGGGTAACCTATCTTTCCCGCACGTTCACGTGCGGCGGGGTCCTCGGAAATGCTGTGAACTCCGTCGTCAACACGGGGAAGGGTAAGGAAGGTGTCGTCCTCGGGGATAATTCCGTCCTCGTTTTCACGGGGCAGATATATTTTGCCGATTTTGTTTTCCCATTCGCCGTACGCTTTTTTCAGCCCGATTTTTTTGTTAAGGCGTGCGTACAAATCGGGATTTTCCGCTTCCAGCTTTTCGCAGTATTCCATGGCAACGGCAATGCAGTTGTGAACCATGTGGTTGGTATATGCGTTGTTGTTTACGTGTGATTTGTATTCGTTGGGACCGATAACGTCAGTAATCTCGTAGAGCCTTGTTTTGCGGTTGTATTCGAGACGGGACGCCCAGAATTTGGCACACTCGAAGATAAGCTCGTAGCCGCCCTTTTCCATAAAGTCCTCGTCGCCGGAAACCACATAATAATAGTAAGCTCCGAAGGCAACGTCGGCGGTGATGTGAAGCTCAAGGTCGCCCGTGTCGCACCAGTCGGGAGTAGCCTCCCCGTCCGTAATCCATGCCGCCTCCCAAGGGTAGCGTGCGCCGGCACAGCCTGCCTTTTTTGCATATTCCCTTGCGGCGTCAAGACAGTTCACACGGTATTCCACAAGGCTTCTCGCCTCCTCGGGTGCGGCGAATATGAAGTAAGGAAGCATGTATATTTCCGTGTCCCAAAAGGCGTGACCGTAATAGCCGGGGCCGGAAAGTCCCTTAGCACCGATATTCATTCTGTTGTCGTGAACGGGAGCCATGCAGGTCAGATGATAAAGCGCAAATCTTGCGGCAAGCTGATCCGTGTCCGTGCCGTCGATTTCAATGTCACGGTCTGCCCAGAATTCTGCCCATTTTTCGGCACTTTCTGCGAGAATACATTCAAAGGGACGGTTCCGTGCGATGGAAAGCTCTCTTTCGCAGGTGTCCTCAAGACAGTAGAGGGAACAGCCGTCACGCTCTCTGTCACGGTTGGTGTAAACTAAAGCCCGCTTGTCTATTGCCGCGGTCTCCTTTGCGTTCAGTCTGAAGCTATATTCGACAGTTGCCTTTTTGCCCTTTGCCGTATGGACGAATTCCGCCGTGCGGTCAACGTCTACGGACGCTGCGGTGTAAAAGAGAATGCCGGACTCACTGGTCTTTGTAGCTACGGTAAGAACCCCATTTTCGGCATTTGCAGAAATTGCAGACATATGCTCCGCCTTGGGGATAGTCTCGCCGTCGATACCGGTAATAATTCTGATATCTGCGCCGCAGCGAAGGGAGGTTATCTCAACACGGAATG
>JAQXKW010000177.1 GCA_029010655.1 Clostridia bacterium
TAAGTCCTTAAAGTCTATAACTATTCCCCCGTCGGTCTCCGTCACTCCGTAGGTGCCCTCATCAAGCCCCTCCAAAGCGTAAAACGAAGCCTTGGTTTTGTCATAATCAAGCGTAAAGGAAAGCTGTGTTGCGGTGAGATATTCGCTTTTCACCATAACGGGAATATACCATTTTCCGTCCCGCTTCGTTACGTTATCGGTGGAAATCTCCCCGCCGCCGGTGACGTTTTCAACGGCGTCTGCACTGCCGCCTGCCGCCTCGCCGCCTGTTTCATCGGGCATTGCAATGTCCTTTGTGCTTGCAAAATTATATACCTTCACATTGTCGTACATACACTGCACGTTCATCATTCTGTAACGGAGCAAAACGCCCTCGTTCCTTGCCTCGTCGGAGGAATAATAGAAATATCTCCAGCAGGTATTGAATATCATTTTTCCCCACGGGCTTTCCGCATTATCCTCCTCGGTGGAAAGGTCGTCTACCCAAAGTCTCACGGTGCAGGACTCGTTATCAAGCTGGAATTTCCAGTTATACCACGTATCCTTTTTCAAATCGTAGCCGCAGGTTGCCAGCACCTCCGCCTTGTTGTTATTATTCACTATCTTGAACATTTTGTCGTTGAAGAAATAGCCGCAATGGAACGCCCAGCCGTCCGAGCCTCCGAACCAGTTAAACAGCATTGTTTCGTACTGTGGCTGAACCACCACCGTATTCGTATAGCAAATATCGAATTCAAAGGTAAAGGACGTGGGATAGAAATGGTTCACCTTGCCGTCACGGGTGTCGATATATGTCTGAATATCGCTTGCCGCCGCCGAATGGTCCGTGCCGATAAAGTTTCTGTAATCCAGCACGTTTCCGTGCTCGCCGCCTATATGGGTTACATGACCCTTATATTCCGGCGCACCCCATATGGAAAGGTCGCCCTCCGGGTCGGTGTCATAGGTAAGAGCCGAAAGCTCCTCATATGACACCTTTTGGGTTTTGAAATAATCCCCTGCAAGATAATCGTAGTAAACACCCGGCGGGTCAATATTCTCCGTGCTGAAGGTGGCGTCAAGAAGCGGCGAGCAATCGTACCGTGTATATCCGGCAGTCTGCTTTACCGTTACGTCGGAAAGTGTCACCGCATTTGAGCCGGTTGCGGATTTTGCGCCCTCCTGCTGAGAGGCGTTGCAAACTCCCGAGCCCCATGAAACAAAGCTGTCCCATTTGGGGTCGGGGTTTGTGCCGTCGTTAAGAAAGGCGATGGACATGCCGAATTCTCTGCCTATGCCGCCTGTAAGGTTTCCCTTAGATCCCCGTCCCGGCGCATACTTCGTAAAGGTCAGCTTTGTAATCTGTTCGCCGCCGGCAGTTCCGTCCACAGTATCGCCTTTGAGAATATACGCCCACGGAATACCTACCTCATAGGTCGTAATTCCCTTTGCGGTGTCGGTTGAATATGCGCTTCCTGCGGGGGCGACCACGCAAAGTGCGGTTCCCAGCGGATTTTTTGAAAAGGAGGTCATTCCCTTATTGGAGGTATTTTCCCACGCCTCGGAAAAGCCCCCTGCGATTTCCACGTATCCGAACAGGAAATCGGGCACCTGGCTTGAGCCCCACGGTCTTTCGTGTTCGGGAGAAACCCAGAAATCTTCGCCCTCTGTTGCGGCGTTTGCGCCCTCTTTGTCTATTCTCGCCTGAACTGCGTCTCCGTTCCATGTTTCCGTGGTGCCGTTGCGAAGCTGATGTCCGTCCGTATCATAGGCTTTTACGCCCAGATAAAAATACTGCTCGCTCCATCGGAGCCACACCGTGTAGGACATGGAGGTATAGTCGCTTCGCTCCCCCGTTCTCCAGAAAAGAAAACGGTTATAGGGCGAGGTATCGTCCTTGGTGGCGCAGTCGGAGGCTTCCACCGTAAAGGACGCTTTTCCCCATTCTTCCTCGGAAATAAAGCCGTCCACGTATGGCTGCTTTCCCTCTTCAAAATACAAAGCGTCAATATAATCTATATCCTCCGCAACAGCCGAAGCCCCTGCCGCAACAGGCAGCAGCCCCACGGCTGACAGCAAGGTGCCTATCAGCAAAACCATTGACAAAGCTTTTTTCATATTTGCCCCCGTTTGATTTATTATTTATATTATAAAACCGCTGTGTTTGTTTGTCAACGAAAAACAGACGGGGGTCATTTTAGGGGGATTTTTGAAAAAATCCCCCTAAGACCCCAAAAACTTTAATAAATATATCTTTTTCAAAGTTTTTTGGAGTCCTCAGAACCTTTTTTTCAAAAAAGGTTCTGAGCGGTGCGCGAGGCAGAGCCTCGCATTTGTATTGTAGTCCGGGGCGACGCCCCGACAAAGAAAAGGACGGTCGGCGACCGTCCTTTTCTTTATTATTCTTCAACTGCCTCGTCGTTTTTCAGAGCTTCCATTGCAAGCTCTGCGTCGGTAGCGTCAG
>JAQXKW010000178.1 GCA_029010655.1 Clostridia bacterium
CCGTGTCACCTCCAGAAAGCTGGGTATGAGAACGGAAAGCTCCGGCAGATTTGAAAAGGGAATGGACCCCGAAAATACAATGCCCGCACTTCTCCGTGCGTGCCAGCTTGTTCAGCTCTTGGGCGCAGGTCAGGTGGTAGACGGAATTATCGACGTTTATCCGTGTAAAAAGAGCGCAACCGTTATCCCCCTTGAGGTTGACAGAATTAATAAATTCCTGGGCGTTCACCTGTCCGAGCAGTATATGATAGACACGCTGAAATCCCTTGAATTCGGCTACGAGGACGGAAAGGTTATAGTTCCTTCCTTCCGCGCGGACGTTGAATGTATGAACGACCTTGCGGAGGAGGTTATCAGAATATACGGCTACAATAAGATCGAATCTACAGGCTTTGTAGCTCCCATGACCCAGGGCGGGCGCAACGCAAAACAGCAGTTTACCTGCGACGTTACCGACGCTCTCTGCGGAATGGGTATAGACGAGATAAATACCTTCTCCTTTATCAGCCCCAAATATTACGATAAAATCAGAATGGCGGAGAACGACCCCCGCAGAGTTTCTGTTAAAATCTCAAACCCCTTGGGCGAGGATACCTCCGTTATGAGAACAACGGCGCTTCCTTCAATTCTTGAAGCGCTCTCCTACAATTTCAGCCAGAAGAACGAAAACGTCCATCTCTTTGAGATAGCAACGGTATATCTGCCTACCACCCCCGATAAGCTTCCCACGGAAACTGCCAGAATAAGCATGGCGTTTTACGATACAAGCGCAAAGGGAGCAGAGCCTTTCTATGAAATGAAAGGCTACGTGGAGGCGATTATGAGACTTGCGGGTATTCCCGTAAAATTCGTTTCCGAAACCTCCGATAAAGCGTACCACCCCGGCAGATGCGCAAAGGTAATGCTCGGCGATACGTGCCTCGGCATTTTCGGCGAGCTTCATCCCCAGTGCGCGGAGAATTACGGCTTCGGCTGTACCGTTTGCGCCGCAGAGCTTGACTTTGATGCCATACTTGAGAATAAAAAGACAGTTTACGAATATTCTTCACTTCCTAAATTCCCCGCAGTTGAGAGAGACTTCTCCTTCGTTTGCGATGAAGCGCTCCAGGCAGGCGACGTTGAGGAAATAATGGTGCAGGCAGGTGGAAAGACTGTTGAAAGCGTAAAGCTCTTTGACGTGTATCGCGGACCTCAGATAGGGGAGGGCAAAAAGAGCCTTTCCTTTGCGGTAATGCTCCGTGCCGCAGACCGCACCATGACCGATGAAGAAGCGGACAAAGTGGTCAATAAAATTATGAAGCGTCTGGGAGATGCCTTCGGCATTACCCTCCGTTCCTGACGGATGCCGAAACCCGAAGTCCCCTGAAAGCTAAATTCTGAAGAGGTATTAGCGTGAAAATTACGTTGACCCAAGTCCTTCGTGCAGTTATTTCACGCCCGAATTCTCCTTAAATGAGGGACCCAACCCATTTTTGTTTCCTTCGGAAACACAGGAGAATTTCATAACAATTTGTGCCGCCGCATGGCGGCGGAATGGAGATTATTATGAATAAAGCCTATAAAATGAAAATTGCGGGTCTTGACAGAGAACTGCCCCTTTGCCCGCTTAACGAAAATCTTTATATCGGAGCGTTTGTCATCTTCGGAGACCCCGAGCTGACAACCGCCTGCGCCCAAGAGCTTCTTAAAAAAGCACCCGAATACGACTATATTATAACGGCAGAGTCAAAGGGAATCCCCATAGCTCACGAAATGGCAAGACTTGCGGGAAATCAGAAATATTTCCTTGCAAGAAAGAAGCCCAAGCTGTATATGACAGGCGTGTTTGAAGTAACGGTTCGTTCAATTACAACCGAGGGCGAGCAGAAGCTATACCTTGATACGGCAGACGCCGAGATAATGAAGGGCAAAAGAATTCTTATTGTTGACGACGTTATCTCTACCGGCGCATCTCTCAGCTCTATCGAACAGCTGGTAGAGCAGACCGGCGGCGAAGTCGTGGGCAGAATGTGCATTCTCGCCGAGGGCGAGGCGGCAGACAGAAAGGATATTACATATCTTGAACGCCTGCCTCTGTTCGATAAAGACGGAAATCCCATAGAGTAATGAAAGAAAAAAGCAGAATATGGATAACGCTTTTGCCGGTGATTGCAGTAATGGTTGTCATATTCTGCTTTTCAGCGCAGCCGGCAGACGTTTCGTCCAAAACCAGCGACGGAATAGCGGAAAAGTTAATGGAAACCGTTATCCCGAATTACGAAAAAATGAGCGCCGAATCAAAGCTTAATATAAGGGACTTTGTCACCTATGCCGTAAGAAAGCTGGGACATCTTTTCGAGTTTTTCGCCCTCGGCTTTTTCACCTTTCTCCATGCGCATAACATAGGAGAAAAACGGAGAAAAAAGACAAAAATCCTTTGGTCTGCGGCGTTTTGCTTATCGTACGGAGCGTCGGACGAAATTCATCAGATTTTCGTTCCCGGCAGATTCCCCCGTGTCACCGACGTGTTAATCGATACAGCGGGAGCTGTTGCGGGGATTCTTGTAATGTCATTAATAATCAGCATCATACACAGGAGAAAAAATGGATAATAAGGTAATGACCGCCGTAGTTATCGGATGCGGAGACAGAGGAAAAACAGTATATTGCTCCATGCAGGAAAAATTCCCCGATAAGATGAAAATCGTTGCGGCGGCGGATATTGATAAAAGCCGTCTTGAAGCTATGAAGCGGGATTTTGATATACCCGATGAAAATTTGTTCTGCGATGCGGACGAACTGCTGAAAAAGCCGAAAATGGCGGATGTTGCGTTTATCTGCACCCTCGATAGAGACCATTACAGATATGCAATCCCTGCCATGAAAAAGGGCTATCAGCTCCTTCTTGAAAAGCCCGTGTCGCCCGATTTGAAGGAGTGCGTGGAAATAGCCGAGACCGCAAAGGAAACGGGCAGAGACGTGGTGGTTTGCCACGTGCTCCGATATACCGCCTTTTATCGGAAAATAAAAGACCTTCTGGACGATGGCGCCGTTGGGCAGATAGTTTCGATTCAGGCATTGGAGCCTGTAATGTACTGGCATCAGGCGCATAGCTTCGTCAGAGGAAACTGGAGACGGAGCGACGAAACAAGCCCCATGATACTCCAGAAATGCTGTCACGACCTTGATATTTTCGTGTGGCTTACGGGAAAAAAGGTGGATACAGTTTCTTCCTTCGGAAGTCTTTCCTATTTCAAGGAGGAAAACGTCCCCGAAGGCTCTGCCGACAGATGCCTTGACTGTTCCGTGGAAAAGGATTGCCCTTACAGCGCACCGAGACTGTATCTTAATAATATAAGAAACGGTAATTTCGGCTGGCCTGTCAGCGTTGTTTGTCCCGATCCAACTGAGGAAAAAGTTACGGAAGCACTCCGCACGGGACCTTACGGCAGATGTGTTTTCCGCTGTGATAACAACGTGGTCGATCATCAGGTGGTAAACCTTTTGATGGAGGACGGTATAACCGTAAACTTCACCATGTGCGCCTTTACAAAGCCAGGAGGGAGACGTATCCGCATTATGGGTACAACGGGCGAAATTGAAGGTGACTTTGATATGAATAAAATTCAAATAAGACCCTTCAACGGCGACGATTATGAAATCGACGTGTCGGCAGGAGTCGCTGATTTCGGCGGACACGGCGGCGGAGACGCCGGGATAATCAGAGACCTTATCGAGCTTATAACAGAGGGAAAACGTCCTGACGGAATAACCTCCGTTGACGTGTCTCTTGAAAGCCATTATGCGGCGCTTGCCGCCGAGAAATCAAGGCTTTGCGGCGGCTCCCCCGTAAAAATCAGAGATTTTATTAAGGATATAGGCTGAAAATGACGGGAAAATTCAAAAGAATAGGAATAATCGCCGCCATGGATAAGGAAACAGAGGGGCTGAAGGCGGCGGTGGAAAATCCGCAGGTTGAAAGCTTCGGCGGCGTGGATTTTGTCTGCGGCAAAATCGGAGATAAGGAAGTAATCGTCGCAAAATCGGGTATCGGAAAGGTTTTTGCCGCCATGTGCGCCCAAGCCATGATACTGAAGCTGTCTCCGGACTGTATAATAAATACGGGAATAGCCGGCGGGCTGTCAAGAGAACTGAAAATCCTTGACTGCGTTGTGGCAGACGGGGTAGTCCAGCATGATATGGACACGTCTCCCATCGGCGACCCCGTAGGGCTCATATCGGGAATAAATCTGGTAAAACTGCCAACGGACGAAAGAATATCCAAAGCCCTTATCGGGGCGGCAAAGACCTGCGGAATAAAGTGCAAGAAGGGAACCGTTGCCACAGGCGATCAGTTTGTGGCTCTTGATAGTCAACGGAATAGAATTATAAACCTTTTCGGAGCGGACTGCTGTGAAATGGAGGGCGGAGCCGTGGGACAGGTTTGTTATGTAAATAAAATCCCCTTCGGAATTATCAGAACTATTTCGGACAACTACGATTCGGACGTGAGCATGGACTATCCCGTGTTTGCCGAAAAGGCGGCAGATGCCTCCATCCGCCTGACTCTTGAATTCTTAAAACTCATATAAAAAAGAGCCGAAAGGCTCTTTTTTTGTAGACTAATCGTCATGTGAGGCTCCGCCTCACTCTCCGCTTAGTACCTTTTTTGAAAAAAGGTACTAAGAACCCCAAAAAACTTTACCAGAAAGTTTATCTATAAAAAGTTTTGGGTTTTCAGGGGGCAAAAAAACCTGAATGTGGCATATGGCAACGCCCCGATAGCTCGGAATTATCTATATATTAAGTTCTTTGATTAATTTTATTGCTCTCGCGGATGCCAATTCATCGCCGTTCATTTCAAATAAACTGTTTCTATCGACCCACTTATAATCAACAGTTTCACCTTCTTGAAGAACAATCGAATCCTTTCTGCAATCAGTAATATATAGGTACTCAACATAAAGAGTCCGGTGGGCATCGTGTGCAATTTTCGCAATTTCTTTCAGGTCATCGGCAATCAAACCTGTCTCTTCTTTCAACTCTCTGATAGCTCCCGTCAACGGATTCTCACCCTTCAAGACCGAACCGCCGGCTGTTAATTCCCATTTGCCGCCGTAGTAGTGCTTCCGAAAGTCCCTTTGCATAATCAAATATGTTCCGTCAGTATGCTTCACTATTATTTCAGAAACCAAATGGTATAATCCTTCCGGAAGAGGCTCACCTCTGACCAAAGTTATATCATTAATTCTGTTAAAATGATTATCATAAGCATCCCACAATTCAGGCATATAACACCTCCGCAAGTTCAGTATATTATCATTCATAAATCCTTTGTGCCCTGTTCAGGTAAAAAATCACAGTTACTTATCACTTAGCCTATTCGCATCGCACAAGTACTCTGTCGGTTTTGTCCACCCTGTAAACAGAATTATTACGAATTTCGGATTTATTAAGGAAAAGATCTCCGTATGTTTCTATAAAATATTCGTCAATTCGATATAGTGCGACATAGTCATAATTATTCATAAGCATGTCAAGCCATTCGGAAGCACTTATATCTTTGGTGAACTCATGTAACTCATCGGAAGATTTTCCAAAACTGAAACTTCCGTTGTCTACATAAGTAACAATGATTGGTCGAACAGTGTACCGGGTAGACAAATAGTGATACATGTTATTATCATCTCCCTGGGCTACAAAGTATACAACATCGCCCGGTTGAGCGTACTTATTTATTGAACTGCAAATCGTATCATACCTATTCCTTTTATCAATGGATATTCTTACCCCTTCACGTGTTGCAAATTGATATACGTCTTTCCATGGCGTGGTAACACAAACGGAAACGCACAAAGCTACGAGAAATACCATACGATATACAGGTTTTTCTACACTCGTATACAGATAATTCAGAATGAGTAAAGTCATTATTGTGATTGAGAGAAAGGCAATATTTATATACCTTTCAAATGAAGCAAGTCTTAATGCTTCATTTTCGGTGAACTTAAATATATAGCTTACACATACACCGAATATATATATAATTGTTTGCAGTACCGAGAAAACCAGTGTGATAGCAAAACATTTGGTGAAACGCTTCTCGACGCTCCGGCGCACGCATAGGAACAAGATAGCAAAGACTGCGACAAAAAGTGCAAGAAGTATAAGGTAAGAAACATAAAACTTTTCTCCGAATACTGTCGGAACGCATCGCCGAGCATAGAATTCTGTCCAAAACTTACGATACACTTCACTTTTGTATGTACTATCATTTCCTGTAACGATCTTCACAAGAGAAGAAAAATCAATCCTGTTGCTAAAACGTATAGGAGCATCTGTCTTATACAATTCATATTTCCATAGTAGTTTTGGTATAGCAACAGATAGAATCAGAAAGAACGAGTAACCTTTCAATTTTGAGATACGCTGTGATGTAATGGCAATGATAAAGTAAATGATCAATAAGAATAATGCGAAAAACAGTCCGGCATCCTTACTTAAAACCAGCATGCTGCAGATACAGCATAAATATATGCAAGAGAAACGATCATTGTCAGAAAAAGTACACAGTACAAATAAACCGCATCCGGATATAACTCCCAGAATTGCATCGATATAAATTGAAACATAAAAATCCGGGAATAAAAACATCGGCGAGAGCACAATTGCACCGAACGGTATTATAAGTAATGTTTTTCTTTTGTTTCTTTTAGTGAAAAACGGCATCAAAAACGACAGGAAAAAGACTTGATAGGCGTGATATAACCACCAATCTGTAAAGGAAGAATCAGGGTTGACAATAAGTCCGATTTTTTGATAAAAGTATTGGAAAAGCGACATTGCCGGAGGATAAGATTTGAATCCTGAATTTGAAAGCGGGCTTGCCCCAAAGTCATCAAGATTGACCATCACTTTTACAATATCTGCCCAGTGCGAGAATTCATCCCATATATGGGCGAGACGTCCGTAATTCAATAGAGCTAAAGCACAAAAAGACAATAAAAAAATAAAAAAAGCCGGAGTAAATATGTTCCTGCAAAAGGTTAATCTTTCTTCCTTGTGTTGTACTATTTTTGATAACGACAGAACATAGAATAATATCGAAACGAATAGAACCAAATAGAATCCGAGTTTAATTGAACCAAAAACTCCGAATACAAACAGCAACAGAATAATACAGGTAACTGAAAATGGCAGAAAAACTTCATATTTATTTCTTAAAAATGTTACTCCGAAAACGCAAAACGATGATAGAATGATATACACAATCAATAATACAATTAGACTCATAATTATTCTCCTGCCTTTTTATTTAGACGATCCTAAATAAATTCATTTATTATTGGTGCTGTTCATGTTTGCAAATCACTGTCTTGACAGTAAAACCGCCGTCTCCGCATGGAACGAGACAATGGCTTGAATGTCCACAGTACAAGTGAACAAATCTCCCCCCCTTATGTAAAGGTTTACATGTCACTAATTTTTTGCTATCCTGCCTGAAATGTGCGCATTCCCGGGCATCAGAAGAACGAAAAACCGTCACGGCCGTTTTCCTTGACTCCATACAGAACTCTGTCCGCGTCCTTAAAAATGCTCGTCCCCGGGTTTTCCCGATCGGAAAAAGCGATTCCCATACTCAGAGTAACTGCCGGAATATCCCCATCTGCCTGTGCCAATTCTTTGCGAACGGCATTCAGCTTGCTTTTTAACACTTCCTTCTGCTCACTCGAGACATCCACCATGATGATCGCAAATTCGTCCCCGCCGATTCTGCAAATGTAATCCATACTCCTGAATTGCTCTTTCAATACGTCGGCAATTCGTTTTAATACCAAATCTCCGACAGCATGACCGAAGGTGTCGTTTATCGTTTTGAAATGATCCGCATCAATCATCACCAATGCATAATTCGCCGCACCGCTTTCATATAACCGCAGAAGACGATCGAACGCGCCTCTGTTGAACACTTTTGTCAGTGCATCGTGATCGGCTTCGTGTCTTAGCAATTTCTGGTTTTCCTGATTTTCCTCATACACATCGTTGTATGTCTCTGCAAGCTGCTGCAACTCGTATGCGCCTTCAAGAGGGAGTGTTGTTCCCGCTTTAACATTGTCATCATATTTTTTCAGCGGCCTCACGACCACCTGCCGAAGGGCTATACTGACGCCGACAACAAGGGCAATCAGCAAGAAAACGGAAATTTTAAGCTTCATATATGAACCTTTGAAAATCTCTGAGGCATGTTCTTCACGATTGCTTACTGCCGCAATAATATTCTCCATACACCCGTTTACATCATTTGTAATGGTATTACGTGTGCTCTGATAATCCTTGTCGCTGACAAGCGACAACGCAAGCTCCCTTTGTTTCTCTTTTGACAGTGAAAGTTCATTTTCTGTCAGCTTGTAGTTTCTGACCGGTTCTTCCAGCAAATCGACATCCAGCTCATATGCTTCAGCGGCAAGACGCATGGCATGGTACTCTGTATCCATCAGGCCCACGGACTGATCCATTGCTTCCTTCAATAACTGCATTGCATCTGTTCCTGCGTACCACTTTTCCAGCTCCGTGATGGCATTCTCTCTGCGTTTGGTAATATTCGCTTCCTCAAAATAAAGCTCCATATTCCGCATATCCCCGGAAATTACGAAAAGCTGAACCTGCTCTGTCAGATATGCAGATGCGCTTTCCAAATCAACCGCAGCGTTCTGACAACCGATATATTCGGAGGCAGAACTCTGCATTTCCACAAATCCGGTGTCTGTACGAAAGATTACCAGAACGAGCAATGATGCAACGATCAAAGACGTAATGATACAAAAAATGATGATGGTGTTGACGCGGATCGCTTTCAATTCTTTCATCTTTTCTCTCCTTAATTAGCAGCTTAACAGGAGCATACCGTCACATAAGCCTGTACGTTTTATAATATCAACACATAAGAATAGTCTGTTTTAACAGTCGGCACGATTATGGGGCGCACAAACATATATTGTTTCCAAAAAGGCAACAACACGGAATAATTCTACTGTCATGCCCTTAACAGCAAAACCGCCGTCTCCACATGCTTTGTTCTTGGGAAAAGGTCTGCGGCGCAGACTTCTTTTATTTTGTATTTTTTCTCTGTCAGCTTTTTAAGATCCCGTGCCAGCGACGACGGGTCGCAGGAAACGTATACAAGCCGCTCCGGCGCAATGCGCACAAGCTCCTTTATCATCTGCTCCGAACAGCCGGCTCTGGGCGGGTCAATTGTAATAAAATCCGCGCTCCCGTAAGTCTTTTTCGCAAAATCTGCGCTGTCTCCGCAGAAAAATCCTATATTGGAAAGCTTGTTCTTTTCGGCGTTTGCCCGTGCATTCTCAACGGCGGCGGGATTTATCTCCACACCCGTCACGCAGACGGAGGGGTACAGAGAGGCAATTGAAAGGCCGATAATTCCCGTGCCGCAGTAAAGGTCGATTCCGTATTCATTGCCGGAGGGCGCCGCAAGCTCCGCCGCCTTTCGGCAAAGGGACTGTGCCGCACCGTGGTTTACCTGAAAAAACGAGTCCGGGGAAACTCTCAGTTTCATTCCGAGAAATTCCTCGCAAACCGTGTCCTTGCCCCATATGAGCCGGCAGGGCTTGCCGTCCTCCGGGTGCTCTCCCGATTTTGTAAGCACTCCCGCAATTTCGGGGAATTTCTCCGTAAGAATCCGTGCAAAAGCGCATAAATCTCCGGCAAATCCCTGCCGTGTCCCTATAACGCAGGAGATTTCGCCAAGCGAGCTCCGTCTCAGGTAAAGATAAGAGGGCGAATTTTCTCTGAAATAATCGGCGCAGAAAACGGCAATTGCAGAAAATATGTCGGGACATATAAGACAGTCGCCTATTGTGACAATTTTATCGGTTTTTTCCTCGGAAAAGCCGAATTCTCCGCCCGAAAAGCGGAAAACCGCCTTGTTGCGGTATCTTTCGGGCTTTCCCGTCAGTATTTGGGTAACGGGAATCTCTCCAAGCCCCCCTCGCCGCAAAGCAGCTTCAACTCCGAGCCTCTTTATCTCAGCCTCGTGCTCATAGCTTATGTGCCGCAGACAGCAGCCTCCGCATTTGCCGAAAACGGTACAGTCGGGAACTATCCTGTGGGGCGAGGGCTTGTCAACGGAAATAATCCGTGCGATTTTGAAATTCTTTTTTTCTTCCGTTATTTCTGCGGTAACGGTGTCTCCGTCAACCGCACCCAAAACGAAAACCACACAGCCGTCGATTTTCACAATCCCGTTGCCTAAAAGATTCATTTCGGGGATTTCAGCAGTAAAAATTCTATCCATAATAATACCTCAAGGCTATTCTACAATAAATCCCCCGAAAAGTCAAACCTATTTGAATTGACAAAATACGATAATCATTATATAATTAATAAAAATGAAAAGAAAGGCACAAAGTACATAAAATGAAAACAATTTTTTCTCCCGCAGATATTTTATTGCCCCCCTATCCTTCCCGTTGCGAGGACTGGAAAAAGTGGTCGGTTATAGCTTGCGACCAGTTCACCAGCGAGCCGGAATACTGGGAAAAAGCCGAGGAGACGGTGAACGGCGCCGCCTCCACACTTGATTACATTCTGCC
>JAQXKW010000179.1 GCA_029010655.1 Clostridia bacterium
CCAAGTGCTGTAACCCCCTGCCGGGAGACTCCATTATCGGCTTTATTACAAAGGGCTACGGGGTTTCCATTCATAAGAGAGACTGCCCCAATGTGGTAAACGGCATGAAAACCGACGAGTTTTTCCATCGATGGATAAGAGCCGAGTGGGATATGGCCGATATTAAGCAGAGCGGAAACAATAACCTGTTTGAGGCAATGGTGCACGTGTTCGTTGACGATAATATAGGAATAATCGCCGGCGTTTCAACGGCTCTTGCAGAGATGAGAGTGTCAATTTTACAGATAAATACCACAAAGCGACCCAACGGGGATAATATTATAAGCCTGAAATTTGCCTGCAAGGACACATCGCACCTGGAGTCTGTCATTTCAAAGCTCCGAAGCGTGCCCCATGTTAAGAACATAGTCAGAGGGTAAAGGGCTTTACCTCTCCCGAAAGAGAAAACTATTAAAAAACTGCCGCAGGGCGGCAGAGCGGAGACAGTATGATTGCAGTATTGCAAAAAATTAAAGAAGCGTCCGTAACAGCCGACGGAGAGCCTTTTTCCCATTGCGGGAAAGGCTTTCTGGTGCTTCTCGGAGTGTCCGTCGACGATAACGAGGAGGACGCAAGGCTTCTTGCACAGAAAATATCAAAGCTGCGTGTTTTTGAGGACGAAAACGATAAAATGAACCTTTCCGTAAACGACGTGGGAGGGGGCGTTATGGTAGTCCCCAATTTCACCTTGCTTGCCTCCTATAAAAAGGGAAACAGACCGGCGTTTGTTTACAGCGCAGAGCCTGTGCGCGCAGAGGAATTATTCAATTTCTTCTGCGATTATATTAAGGACCTTGTGCCGCAGGTCACAAGGGGCAAATTCCGTTCCCATATGGAGGTCTCTCTGGTAAACGACGGACCCGTAACAATTCCCCTTGACAGCAGAGTGCTGAGGGGCGAGAGAAGTATATGACGCTGAATATTACCGGCAATATTTCAAGATATTACGCCGAAACGCTGGTGCTTCTGTTTTTTCCCGGGTCAAAATTTCCCGAGGACGGCTCAGGGGGAGACCCTACCGTAACCGTTGAGCTGACGGAGGGCGAGGTTATGCACGCCACGGCAGAAATTAAGGACGGGGACAAAAGGGAGACGGCGCAGTATTCCCCGTCGCCCGATACCGCCGCACGGTACGGGGAGCATATGCTGAGACAGATAACCGTGGGCGGCGCACTTTTGGCGGCAGGAGAAAAATTCTGCGGCTTTCTTCCCCCGTGGGGAGCCTTAACCGGGGTTCGCCCCGCAAAGCTTGCCATGAAAGCAATGGAGGCAGGCGACGGAGTAAAGGTGCTGACAGAGGATTACCGCTGTACCGTAGAAAAGGCGAAAATAGCGGTTATGACCGCCGAAACGGAAAAAAGGTTTATAACAGACGAGGCAAGACGCCATTGCAGTGTGTACGTGGCAATCCCCTTTTGCCCAACGAAATGCAGTTATTGCTCCTTTGTCTCCTATTCGTCTCCAAGGCTTCTTTCTATGATGCCCGGGTATTTGGATAGGCTTCTCCTTGATATTGAGAATACCTTCGAGGTAATACACGAATTGGGGCTCACCGTAGATACGGTGTATATAGGCGGGGGAACTCCCACCACCTATGAGGAAAAAGAGCTTCGCCGCCTGCTTTTGAAAATCGGGGAATGTACCGATGTGGGGGCTTTGCAGGAATTTACCCTTGAAGCGGGACGCCCCGACACCATAACCGCCGAAAAAATGAGGGCGGCAAAGGACTTGGGAGTTACACGTGTCAGCGTAAACGCACAGACCATGAACGGCGAAGTGCTCCGAAGTATCGGCAGACGCCACACCCCGGAGGATTTTCTCAGTGCGTATCATATTGCACGGGAGAGCGGTATCCGGGATATAAATGTAGACCTTATCGCAGGACTTCCCGGAGAGAGCTTTGAGAGCTTTTCCGATTCCGTGTCAAGGATAATAGATCTTTCGCCAACAAACCTTACGGTGCATACGTTTTACGTAAAGCGTGCGGCACAGCTTACAAGAGAGCTTTCCGGCGTGTGCCGCGCACAGGACGAAGCGGTGGAAAGGGCGGTAAGCGCCGCACAGGCAAAAATTCTTGAAAACGGGTATATCCCCTATTACCTGTATAAGCAAAAAAATACGGCGGCAAATCTTGAGAATACGGGTTTTTCCAAAATAGGACACGAGTGTGCGTATAATATATACATGATGGAGGAGGTACATACCGTGTTCGGGGCGGGAGCGTCCTCCATGACAAAATTCGTGTCTCCCCACTCCGATAATATGAAGATAGTCCGCCTAAGCGAAACAAAATACCCGTACGAGTACCTTGACCCTGCGAAAAACAGCGCAGAGGAGCGGTATGAGACCCTTCGGAAAACGGCACGGGAGTTCTACGGGAAAAAGTAATTTAGTATGATTAAACTGAACAGTATTTATGAAGATAAAGACAGAGCAACAGAGCTGATTTCGGAAAGCGAAGAAGCGTTTGACCTAAGTATTAGGGAGATTGCCGAGGATATATGCCGCAGAAAAGATGTGCGCTGTCTTACTTTGGCGGGTCCCACCTGCTCGGGAAAGACAACCACGGCGGCAAAGCTGACAGCCGCACTTGAAAAAGAGGGCAGACGGGCGAGAGTTGTGTCTATCGACGATTTCTATTACGACGAAAGGGAAATGGCAGAGCGGGGAGTAACGGATTTTGAAGGTCCCGACGCCATGAATATTCCTCTTTTGGCACGGGCGGCAGGGGATCTTGCCGCAGGGAAATCCACTCTTATGCCCACCTTTGATTTTACGGATAGAACAAGAGCCGCATTTACGGAATATATTCCCACCTCGGGCGACATATATATTTTTGAGGGCATACAGGCAATATATCCCGAAATCGTGTCGGTGCTGAAAGCCTTCCGCACAAAAAGCATATTTATTAATGTGGCAAAGGGAGTGTCCGTTTGCGGCACCGCCTTTGAGCGGAGCGAAATTAGGCTTATCCGCCGCATCGTGCGGGACGCAGGACACCGAAACACGCCGCCACATCTTACAATGAAGCTGTGGCAGGCGGTGCGGCGCAACGAGGAAGAGAATATTTTCCCCTTTGCGGGGAGAGAGGATTATATTATAAACTCTCTGCTCCCCTATGAGGTGCTTCTTATGAGCCGACTGTTTCTTAATGTCACAAGGGGTTACCCCCTCGGCGGCACAGGTACAGAAACAGTATATTCTCTGAGAGAGCGGCTGGAAAAGCTCTCTCATACGGCAGTTTCGGCAGAGCTTGTGCCCATGAGCTCCGTTATCAGAGAGTTTGCGGACTGAACGGCTAAGGTCGGCGGCTTGCAGCCGAAAAAGAGAAAAAGGCACCTGTTTTTGCGGTGCCCCAAATTCCTAAGGAAAGTGTGGAACATACAGTGAAAGATAACAATACGGCAGTAGGGAGAAAAAATAAAAACTCAACAAAGCTGTTTTTCTCCGGGGTGCTGGTGCTGACAATAACCAATCTTTTGGTTAAGGCAATAGGGCTGCTTTTCAAAATCCCCATGAATCATGTGGTGGGCGACGAGGGTATGGGATATTACAATTCCGCCTATACCTTCTATACATATTTGTATATGGTATCCACCGCAGGACTGCCTACGGCGATTTCCATAATGATTTCCGAAAGCAGAGCCGATGGCAAAACCCGCCAGGTTAAACGCATTTATAAGCTGGCGCTTCTGACGTTCCTTGTTATAGGTATCGTTTCCACCATGATAATGTTCTTCGGCGCGGGAGCCATGTCAAAGGCTATCGGTGCGGAGAATACAAAATATTCCATGATGGCGATAGCACCCACCCTTCTTTTCATATGTATCTCAAGTGCTTTGAGAGGCTATTTCCAAGGCTATCAGCAGATGATTCCCACCGCAATCTCACAGTTCCTTGAAGCGGCGTGCAAGCTGGGTATCGGTATTGCCTTCGCACTTTATGCCATAGGTCAGGGCTATGAAATATATATTGTTGCCGCATACGCCACCGTAGGTCTTACCGCAGGCGCATTCTTCGGCATGATGTTTATGGCAGTGTCCAAAATGTTCTTCAAGGAGCAGAGATACGACGCAGAATATATAGCCGTGTCGGGCGAAAACGACCAAGTTACCCCGACGGGAAAGCTTTTGAAAAAGCTCTTGATAATTGCGCTTCCCATAACGGTCAGCGCATCTGTTATGAGCCTTACAAACCTTATCGACGCGGCAATAGTCCAGCGGCTTTTGCAGTATACGGGTCTGACGCAGGTGGCGGCGACGGAGCTGTACGGGAATTATACCTCCCTTGCCGTGCCTATGTTCAATCTGCCCCCCGTGCTTATATACCCCATATCATACTCAATAGTTCCCCTGCTTTCCGCCGCAAGACAGAGAGGGGATACGGGGAGGTGTAAGATAGTCAGCGAGTCCTCCATGAGAATAGCCATGATAGTGGGTATTCCCTGCGGTCTGGGACTTGCCGCCCTTGCAAAGCCCATACTTGCCCTGTTCTATAAAACAAGCTCCGTGGAGCTGGCGGCTCCCCTTCTTACCCTGCTTGGACCCTCCACCGCATTTATCTGTATTCTTTCCGTTACAAATGCTCTGCTCCAATCCGCAGGCTATGAAAGAAAGCCCCTTATATCCATGCTGGCGGGGGCGGGAGTAAAGCTCGTTACAAACTATTTCCTTATAAACAGTATAGGAATGAAGGGAACTCCTATTTCCACCTTCCTCTGCTACCTTACCGTAACGGTGCTCAATCTCCACTTCGTCCATAAATACGTGGGCGTTATGCCGAAGCTGTCGGGACTTTTCGGAAAACCCCTTATTGCAGGTGCGGCGTGCGCCGTGGCGGCATATTTCGCAAATGATTTACTCTGTTCCGTAATTTCTCCGAAAATAGCAGTCCTTGCCGCAATAGCGGTGGCGGTGGTAGTCTATGCTTTGGTGCTGTTCTTGGTTCGCGGCGTGTCGGGGGACGACATAAAACTGCTTCCCAAGGGAGAAAAAATATACAGACTTCTCCGTAAATTGAGACTGGTAGCGTAATTTTTTACGCAAAGATATTGCTTTTTGACGGCAAAAACACAGAAAAAGGCAAAAAAACTGTGAAAAATTACCCGAAATTAATAAAAAATATGAAAAAGCTATTGCCAAATCTGTGATGTAATGGTATAATGACCTCGTAAGGCATTGCAAAGCATTGCTTGCGTAAATAATATTTTTAGAGAGGACAACCATTATGAACAAGACACAGCTTATTGATGCAGTAGCAGCGAAAACCGGACTGAAGAAGAAGGACGCTGATGCAGCAGTAGCAGCAGTTCTCGACGCAGTAGCAGAAGCACTCGCAGCAGGCGAGAAGGTTCAGCTCATCGGCTTCGGCACATTCGAAGTTAAAGAGAGAGCTGCACGCACCGG
>JAQXKW010000180.1 GCA_029010655.1 Clostridia bacterium
GGGGAGAAGGCAGTCCATTTCCATAACCTCGTTGGGGATTATGACATAGGTTGCGCCGCCGCCGATATTATGATAAGAATAACCCGGAGCCGCCAGAGTGCCCTTATAGTTTATTGCGGGCTGAATGGAGAAGCGGTCGCCCGCCTTGAATTTATCCTGCCATTTTGCGCCCACCTGCACCAGCTCGCCGCAGAATTCGTGACCCAGAATTATGGGGTTTTCCGCCACGTTATCGGGACCTCTCTTATGTCCTGCGCCCTGAAGCGCCGCCTTATGGGAGGACATGCAGATACTGTCGGAGACGACCTTTGCCAGTATCTCGTCGTCTTTTATTTCGGGCAGCTCGAATTCCTCTGTTCTGAGGTCGTTCACTCCGTAAAGTCTTACAGCTCTTGTTTTCATTAAAATGCCTTCTTTCCCTGGTATAGTTCTTGCTTTTTTATGACAGCTTTTGTCACAGGCTTATTTCTTAAACAGACGGTTCAGCCGCTCTTTATTTTCTTCCCGTTTATCCTTATGCTCTCCGGGGGCGGCAGGGCGCACCTTACCGTCCTCGAAAACCACCGCGTCGTTTACTTTTATTTGAGGATAATCCTCCGCTTTAAGCTCGACCGGCTCCGTTCCGTCGTCGGGTATGAGCACTATAATGCCGTCCTCTATGCGGTCTGCAACGCAGATTTTTTTCATATCAGAAGCGGGGCTTTTCCGTAAAGCCTATTTTGCGGCGAACCTTTGACATGGTGCGCAGGCTGTCATGATGAGCCTCTGCCGCACCCTTTGCCATAATCTGCTCAAGGTACGCCTTATCTGCGGAAAGCTTTTTGAATTCCGCCTGAACGGGGGCAAGTGCGTCCGCACAGGTCTCGCCCACCGCCAACTTGAATTCACCGTAGCCCTTGCCGTCAAATTCTCTCTCTATTTCCTCAAAGCTCTTGCCGGTAAACGCACCGTAAACGGACATCAGGTTAATAATTCCGTCCTTGCCCTCTGCCGCCTTTATCTCGGAGCCGGAGTCGGTGACTGCTTTTTTGAACTTGCGGATAATGGCATCACGGTCGTCAAGAATTCTGACGGTTGCGTTTTCGTTTTCGTCGGACTTTGACATTTTCTTCGTAGGCTCCGCAAGGCTCATAATACGTGCGGCGGGAGTTTTATTTATAAACGGCTCGGGAACAATGAAGGTATCCCCGTAGATGCCGTTAAATCTCTCGGCAATATCCCTTGCTATCTCGAGATGCTGTTTCTGGTCGTCGCCAACGGGCACCATCTCGGTCTGATACAGAAGAATATCCGCCGCCATAAGCGCAGGATATGTAAAAAGACCGGCGTTTATATTATCCGCATTTTTGCGGCTTTTGTCCTTAAACTGGGTCATTCTGGAAAGCTCGCCGAACATGGTGTAGCAATCGAGAATCCAGCCCAGCTCCGCGTGTCCGGGCACATGGCTCTGCACAAACAGCACGTTTTTCTCCGGGTCAAGACCGCAGGCAATATAAAGCGCCAGCGTATCGTAGGTTCTGCGGCGAAGCTCCGCAGGATTCTGGCGCACCGTTATGGCATGCTCGTCAACTACGCAGTAGTAACAGCGGTATTCGTCGGAAAATGCGGAAAAGTTTTTAAGAGCACCGAGGTAGTTTCCGATTGTAAGCTGACCGGAAGGCTGGATGCCCGAAAAGACCACTTTTTTGTCTTTATACATGGGTAATACGTCCTCTTTTCATAATAACAGAACTTTTCATAATATTATATAACAATTTCCCGCCCGTGTCAACAATTTTATGTGCCGCAAAAGGAGATCCGCTCCCCGGAAAACTTTTGCAAATTCGGCAAAACCGAGGGCAAATGTATTTACAAACGGGAAGTTTTTTGGTATAGTATAGATGTATAACTATTTTTTGAGGACAGAAAATACATGAACGAAAATAAGATTTGCGAAAATACCGAAGCATCTCCGAAAATTCCTGTAGGGGCGGCAATAGCTTTGGGAATTACGGCGGCGCTGTTTTGTTCCCTTGCGGGGACCCCTTTGGGCGGAATTCTGTCCTTAACCGTTTCTGCGGCGCTTCTGGGGCTTTTGCTTACGGCAGAACAGAGCTTTTACGCCTTTCTGCCTATCCCCTTTTCCTACGTTCTCGCCGTGGTTTTCACCGGAGACCCTCTTTTGTCCCTCTTATGCTTTCTTTCGGTGCCCGGCGCCTTTGCCCTTAGAATATGCTATTCCAAAAAATTCTGTCTGTCGGTAACGGTGATTATTACCGCCGTATGTATGGGCGTTTCCTATGCGCTTATACTTCTTGCCGATTTGTATGTTGCATACGGCTCCGTTTCCGACGCTTTTGTTGCGATTAAGGGTACTGTGGGAGCCGCCATTGACGAGACCTTTGCGCTTCTTAATGAGCTTTTCGCCGGAGAGCAGAATCTTCTTGTGATTACAGACGAAACGGTTTATCTTTTCAAAAAAATGCTCCTTATGAGCGCTCCGGGGATTTTCGTTATCCTTGCTCAGGTTTCGGCATACTGCGCCGAAAAGCTCATGCGCGCCTTCTCCCGTCTCTACCGCTGTTCCTTTGTGGCACAGCGCCCGGAGAGAGTTACCCTGAGCCTCGGTGCGGCGATCATATTTCTCGTTTGCTACGGAATGACCTCCCTTTTTTCCGGAGACACCGTAATATATTACTCTGCGGAAAATCTTATGATGGTGACCCTGCCGCTGGCTTCCGTCGCCGGAATGCACAGCATGTTCGGAAAAGAAAGCCTTTTCCGCCAAAGGGGCAGAACCTTTATAAAAATCTCAACAATTCTTCTCTGCATTATGGCATTTTACGCTTCTCCCCTTATGCTCTTTATCCTCTTTGCGCTGTGGGGCTCTGCGGGAACCGTTGCAAGAGCGGTACTCCTTCGTGCCATGTCTAAAAGGGACTGAGTACCGTACATTCGGAAAGGTAAGTGATACTTATGGCAAATAAAAAAAGCCCTATGGGAGGCTTCTCCGAAGCGCTGTTCTGCACGGCGGCGGCAGTTCTCCTTATTATACTGCATACCGTTGTCTGCTTTTTAACGGACGTTAACCCTCTTATTTCGGGAAGCTTTATCTGCGCCCTGTATATTGCTTTCGTGGCGGCGTTTTTCGTTATTCGGCGAAACATTCTCTCGTCAAAGAAAATATCTCCCATGCCGGAGGCTCTGAACGTATTATCCGACGCAGTGGTTAATTTGCCCCGACCGGTAGTTATTTGCCCTGCGGAAAGCGACAGAATTATTTGGTACAACAAAACCGCATGGGATTTGTTCGGCAAAAAGAACGCCTCTTTTTCGGAGATTTTCTCAACCCTTGAGGACCGT
>JAQXKW010000181.1 GCA_029010655.1 Clostridia bacterium
CTTTTCGGTTACAAGCTGAATTAAGGGCAGACCGTATTTTCTGCCTATTCTTGCGTCGTCTTCTCCGAATGCGGGAGCTATATGAACGATTCCCGTGCCGTCCTCCATGGTAACATAGCCGTCGCTTGTTACAAACCAGCAATTCTCCTTGGGGGAAACAAAGCGGTAAAGGGGCTCGTATTCAATTCCTTCAAGCTCTTTGCCCTTGTACTGTTCAATTACCTCATAAGCGCCCTCGCCCAGCACCTTGTCGCAAAGCTTTTCTGCCAGAATATAAACTGCGTCCTCGGTTTTTACCTTTACATAGGATTCATCGGGGTTTACGCACAGGGCAGTGTTGGAGGGAAGCGTCCAGGGGGTGGTGGTCCATGCAAGGAAATATGCGTCCTCGCCGGAAATCTTAAATTTTGCAACGGCGGAGCGTTCCTTTACGTCCTTATAGCCCTGAGCCACCTCGTGGGAGGAAAGAGGGGTTCCGCAACGGGGGCAGTAGGGAACAATTTTGAAGCCCTTGTAAAGCAGACCCTTGTCCCAGATTTGCTTCAGCGCCCACCATTCGGATTCAATATATGTGTTGTGATAGGTAACATAAGGGTTTTCCATATCCGCCCAAAAGCCAACAGTGTCGGAGAAGGATTCCCACATACCCTTGGATTTCCACACGGATTCCTTGCACTTTTCGATAAAGGGAGCGATACCGTACTCCTCAATCTGCTCCTTGCCGTTAATTCCAAGCAGCTTTTCCACCTCAAGCTCAACGGGGAGACCGTGGGTATCCCAGCCGGCTTTTCTGGGAACATATGCGCCCTTCATAGCGTGGTAGCGGGGAATCATATCCTTGATAACACGGGTAAGCACGTGACCTATATGAGGCTTTCCGTTAGCGGTGGGAGGACCGTCATAGAAGGTATAGGTAGTGTCGCCTTTCTTTTCGGAAAGGCTTTTTTTAGTTATACCGCTTTCGTTCCAGAACTTGAGAATTTCTTTTTCACGCTGAACAAAGTTCAGGTCTGTCGGTACTTTCTTGTACATTTTCTTCTCCTTTATATAAACTTAGCTTAAACGAAAATATCCCTCTGCCATACGGACAGAGGGATAGAAAATCCATGTATACCACCGCATACAGAGTATATGCTTCCCCTATAACGGAGGGACTCCGGCGGGAGCTAATCCGGCAAGACATGCCTTTCACTCTGCGGCTCGGAAGTGATATTCACGAAAATGCCGCCGTCGGGCTTACACCGTCCCCGATTCGCTTTGACAGCAATGCTTCGCTGTTTGTCTTCGTCACAGCCTTTCAAACCAAGAGTATTGTATCACGGCAGGTACAATTTGTCAAGTTTCAATTTTCTCGGCTTTATATTTTTCAAGCCCCTTAATTCCTGCGTCGGTTACGGGACGTATCCATTTTTCCGTAAGGTAATATTTTATGCAAACTGCGGCTTTCGGTATGTCCTCAAGCGCATACATAAGCCAGAATACCGCTGTAAACGGCAGCTTTACCACATATGCAAGAATAAAGGTTACGGGAATTGAAATACACCAAAGGGGCACAAGGTCCAGTATCATTCCAGTTTTTGCGTCTCCGCCCGGACGAAAAACTCCGACAATCATTAAGAAGGGAATATTTCTGACGGGCATAACAAAGGAATATACCGACATGCAGATTATAGCGGAGGATATTGCAAGAGGAGTATATTCGCCGCTCATGGTAAAGAGATTTACTATGGGGTAGCGCAATAAAAACATACAAAGCCCCGTAAAAATACTGAGCACGGGCATTATAAAGCAGAACCGCACCGTGTCGTTTTTTGCCTGCTTTATTTCTCCGGCACCGATAGATTTTCCCACGATTATACAGCAGGCGTTGCAAAGCCCGATGGCAAAAACAAAGACGACGTTTTCCACGGTTCTCAGTATGGTAACTCCGGCGTAATAGTCGTCGCCCATATTGGAAATAATAGCGTTCATAACAGCCGTTCCCATTGCCCATACTGTTTCATTGGCGGTGGAGGGAACAGCCTTTGACATAAATTCCTTTATGTGCTTTATACCGAAGCCGAAAAGTTCTCGTGGGGGCGCCCAGCAAATATTCTTTTTTACGGCGCAAATTAAGACAAGCACGAAAAGCATGGTCCAGTTGGAAAGGCTCGTTGCGAGAGCGGCGCCTGCCGCACCCATTTCGGGGAAAAACAGCGCTCCGTATATAAGACAGTAATTCAGAAATACGTTCAGCAAGGAGGTGCCTCCCGATATTACAACAGGAAGCTTTACGGATTCCGTGGAACGGAGAACCGTGCAGAGAATAAATATAAGCGCATTGGGAATATATGACCAACACACATACCTTATATACTGCCCTCCGCACTTTATTACCGCCGCAGTTCCCGAAAACAGACTGATTATGGGCTCTGACAGGAAAAAGCCGAAGGTGCAGAATAAAAGGCTTATAAGAAAGGTTGAGAGCAGAGCCATGCCCTGTGTTCGGCGGATAGCTTTTTTATCTCCCGCACCCCAGTACTGGGACGCAAAAATGGCTGTGCCCGAGGCGAAGCCGAAAACGATGGAGTTCATTATCCACGTAAACTGGGACGCCATTCCCACGGCGGAAAGAACCGTGCCGCCGAGACCCGCCACCATAAAGGTGTCCACCATGGAAAAGGAAGCGGCAAGCAGATTTTGCATTGCGATTGGGAAAGCCAGACGGAGCGTCTTTTTCCAGAAAGGCTTGTCCCCGTAAATTGATTTTAGATTCATAATAATTTCCAACAAAAAATCTCTGCCGAGCAGAGATTAATTGTTCCGTAGCTGTTACTGGATCTGTTCCTTAACTTTAGCCGCCTTACCTACTCTGTCACGCAGGTAGTAAAGCTTAGCACGTCTTACCTTACCGACTCTTACTACATCTACGCCCTGTACGTTGGGGGAGTGGATGGGGAAGGTCTTTTCAACGCCGCAGCCGTAAGCTACGCGGCGAACGGTAAAGGTTTCGGAAGCGCCGGTGCCGTGGCGACCGATAACGGTGCCCTCGAACATCTGGATTCTCTCTCTTGTGCCCTCTTTGATACGGTTGTGAACTCTTACGGTGTCACCGATAGAGAACTGAGGAACGCTTTCTTTCATTTGCTCGTTGGCAAAAGCCTGAAGTTTTGTCATTTTGACTAATCTCCTTATCTTTTGATATCTGGAACGTTCGTACGGAGCCGCATTGGACCGTTCCGGCGGCAGAGCCGCATACGATGGAAGTATATCACATTTTCTTTTGTATTGCAATAGTTTTTATAAAAATTTTTTTATATTTGAACAGCAAATGTTTAATTTCAAAAATGTGTTTAATTATTTTTCCGTAATTCTTGAAACTTTCATTTATATATGTTATCATTGACAAACAGACATGCAGAAAGGATTTTTAACATGGCAATACCTGTACCTGAAAAAAGAATAGCGGATTTTGAAAATATGGGCTTCGGAATGTTCATTCATTTCGGTATGTACTCCCAGCTGGGGCGCGGCGAGTGGATTATGAACATCGCCGATATGCCCGTGAAGGAATATTCAAAGCTGAAAGATACTTTTACGGCTAAGGATTTCGACGGCAGAAAAATAGCGAAAATCGCTAAAGCCGCAGGCATGAAGTACATAAC
>JAQXKW010000182.1 GCA_029010655.1 Clostridia bacterium
ACCCATAACGAAGGGGTGAAGGGTGGTTGCCGTATTGATAAAGCTGCCAAGCCAGTACATAATATATGCCACGCCGGGGCAAACAAGCTTTGCTACCGCAAAGCCGGAAATGAGAGTTACCGTAGGAGTTACCAGAATATCCATTCTTGTAGAGCCGGACTCAAGCTTTCCAAGCTCGCAGGCAACGAGAACCGCCAAAAACGCTCCCGCAGGACCTGCCGTATAGGCGATTTCCTCGCCGCCGTGAATAATGGTCGTGCCGCACATATATCCTGCCGCACCCACCGTGGCGCAGGAGAACAGCACCAATGGGGTTGCTTTAAGAGAGCTTGCTACGGCTATTCCGATTGCGGCGCCGCACACGTATCCGTTCATGGCAAAGGAGGCAAGCTCCGTAAGAAATCCGAAGCCGAACCAGCCGCCCAGGGTTTTGAAGATTGTACCGATAAGCAAAGACGCAAAAAGACCCTGCGCCATAGCGCCCATGGCTGTTATAAAATATGTTTTTGCAGACAGGTCAATGTTCTTTTTTTTCAGCAGTTCCCGAAATTTCATGTTTTAACCTCTGAATGTATAAAAATCCAAAACCTATGATACAGCCTGCGGCGAAAAAAGTCAAGCACAATGCCGAAAAAGTCAGTAAATACGGCAAAAAGCACAACTTCGGCATTTCCCGCATAAGGCTGTTTTTCTATATTTACGATTGAAATAATACACAATCGGTGTTATAATTACCCTGTAAATCGAAAAAAGGGGAATTATTATGAATATCAGCGAAGAATCTCTGCAAAAGCACTATGAGCTGGGCGGAAAAATCGAGGTTGTCTCCCGTGCCCCCCTGCATGACCGCCACGACCTTTCCGTGCTGTATACACCCGGTGTTGCCGCCCCCTGCCTTGAAATACAAAAGGATATTTCAAAAAGCTGGGAGCTGACCAGAAGAAGCAATCTTGTGGCTGTTGTTACAGACGGCTCCGCCGTTTTGGGGCTTGGAAACATCGGTCCCGAGGCAGGTATGCCCGTTATGGAGGGCAAATGCCTTCTCTTTAAGGAGCTTGGCGGCGTGGACGCATTCCCCATATGTATTAAATCAAACGACGTTGACACAATTGTGGAGACGGTTGCCATGATTTCCGGCAGCTTCGGCGGTATTAATCTCGAGGACATTGCCGCTCCCCGATGCTTTGAAATCGAAGAAAAGCTGAAAGCGAGACTGGATATTCCCGTTTTCCACGACGATCAGCACGGAACTGCCGTTATTGTGCTTGCGGGCATTATTAACGCTCTGAAATTTACGAAAAAAAAGAAAGAGGCTTGCAGAATTGTTATTAACGGCGCAGGCTCTGCGGGAATTGCCATATCAAAACTGCTTATGCGCTACGGCTTTGAGGACATTATTATGTGCGACAAGGCGGGAATTCTTGCCGCTGACGACAGCACGCTGAAGGACGCTCACGCAGAGATTGCAAAGGTTACTAACAAAGAACTTCTTCACGGCTCTCTTGCGGACGCAATGAGAGGTGCAGACATTTTCGTGGGAGTTTCCGCCCCCGGCGTGGTTTCTGCGGAAATGATTAAATCAATGGCGCCCGACCCCATAGTTTTTGCCATGGCAAACCCCACGCCGGAAATTCTGCCCGACGAAGCTATTGCCGCAGGCGCCGCCGTTGTGGGAACGGGAAGAAGCGATTTTCCAAATCAGATAAACAACGTTATGGCGTTTCCCGGCATTTTCCGAGGGGCTTTGGACGTAAGAGCCACGGAAATCAACGAAGAAATGAAGCTTGCCGCCGCCTTGGCTATTGCCGGCACTCTCCCCGAAGAAGAAATGACCCGTGATAAAATCGTGCCCGATACGCTCGACCCTCAGGTGTTCAAAAACGTATCGGAGGCTGTGAAAAAAGCGGCTGTGGACACAGGAGTTGCAAGAATAAAATGAGAGAACTTGACGTAAAGAAAATTTCCGATACGGTAGCGGAGAACTTTGTTCTGATAAATCACACACTCTCCCCCGACATGAAAACCGCCATAAAAAAGGCACGGGACGAAGAAAAAAGCGAAACCGGCAGAGAGGTGCTTTCCCGAATTCTTGAAAACATGGATGTGGCACAAAGCGAAATGATTCCCATTTGTCAGGACACGGGAATGGCGGTTGTTTTCCTTGAAGTGGGACAGGACGTTCATTTTATTGGCGGAAATCTTGAGGACGCCGTAAACGAGGGCGTGCGCCGTGGATATACGGAAGGGTATCTGAGAAAATCCGTGGTTGCGGACCCCATACACAGAGTAAATACGGAGGACAACACCCCCGCAGTTATACATACCTCCATTGTTCCCGGCGACAGGGTGAAAATCACCCTTACCGCAAAGGGCTTCGGGAGCGAGAATACAAGCCGCATTTTCATGCTGAAGCCCTCCGACGGCGCCGAGGGCGTTAAAAACGCCGTTATCACCGCCGTTAAAGAAGCGGGAGCAAACGCCTGCCCTCCCATGGTTGTGGGTGTTGGTGTGGGCGGAAACTTTGAAAAGTGCGCCCTTATGGCAAAGCACGCACTGACCCGAAACGCAGGGGAAGCATCCCCCGTGCCGCACATTGCGGACATGGAAAAGGAGCTGCTTTCCGAAATAAACTCCCTTTTTGTAGGTCCTGCGGGACTGGGGGGCAGTACCACCGCCCTTGCCGTAAATATTGAAACGTATCCGACCCATATTGCGGGGCTTCCCGTTGCAGTTAATATCTGCTGTCACGTGAACCGCCACACAACGGCGGTCATATAAGGAGGGCGTATGGAAAAAGTAATTAATCTTCCCCTCACCGACGCCGTTATTGAAGAACTTCACGCAGGTGACAAGGTTTTACTCTGCGGTGAAATGCTCGTTATGCGGGATGCGGCTCACAAAAGATTATATGACGCCATAAAGCAGGGAGACAGCCTGCCCTTCTCCGTTGAAAACGAAACCGTATATTACATGGGTCCTTCCCCTGCAAGACAGGGCAAGATTAT
>JAQXKW010000183.1 GCA_029010655.1 Clostridia bacterium
GTACCGCCTGAAAAACGGAATTCGTAAGGAACCCGGTAGAATACGTCCGTATCAGCCGGAATATGGGCTGTTCTGGCATTGTAAACATATGTGTTTTTGTCCGAATAGAAGCGGAAGCCCAGATAGTTTTCGATTATTTCGTATGTGGCATACATGCAGCCTCTTACGGTTCCGTATATATGTAAATTGCCGCTCTCAACACGGTAAATATAGTTTTCAACACCTAAATTCAGCTCCTCTGCTTGGGCGGAGCCGTAATCTTCCTGATGATAGTATATTCCGTAATTCTTTGTGCTTTCACCGAAGGCTATGCCGATATCATATCCGCAGCCCTTTTTTATATAGGTTTGCAAAATCTGGGCGGACAGGTATGCGTTTGAAGTCGAAATATCCGTATCGGCGGCAACAACTATGTCATAATTCTCAATGGTATTGCCTGCAATTTTAAGAGAGTATATGGGAAAACCGTTTTCAAAATCGGAAACGGAACTGATTTCAGCAAAAATGCATTTCAGAAAGAACACATCGACGGCGTTTGCCGAGCCGTCTGCGTTAAAATCCGCCGCGTCAACGGAAAGGTCTGTGTCAAATGACGCCACATATGCCTTCAGGGTGTAAGCGTCAAGAGAGTTTACCGCACCGTCGGAGTTTACGTCTCCTAAGGAGTATGAGTTGTCCTCGCGAATATTTAAGGTTGATGTAGGGGCGGAGTAGGCGAAAATGCAGGTTGAAAGAGTGCCGATAAGTACGGCGGTCAGGATTAATGCGGATATAAGCTTTTTCATACAAGTACCCTTCCCAATTAGAGGTTTGTTATATTGTATCACCTGTTTATACTAAAATCAATAGGATACAGGCTGTTGACACAAAACAGAAATACAGTTATAATCGAATGAAGAAAACAAAAGGAGTAAAACAATGAAGCAAAAAGAGGAATTTACCGTGCGCCTTGACGGCGAGCTGTATAAAAAACTACTGTTTGTGGCGGAAAAAGAGAACAACAGCCTTAATAACCATATGCTCCACCTTATACGCACCAATGTGGCGTATTACGAGAAGGTACACGGAAAGATTAAATAATTACGGCAAACGGGTGGGCAAACCCGCCCATTTGTAAATTTTTTGTTAACACTATATGTTGTGTTGCAATTTAATATAATATATGGTAAAATACCAAGGCACGCAAAAATCAGCGTGACTAAAAACACACATACGGCATGATCGTTGCCGGTGCCGGAAAAAGGCTTTTCCGGTCGCAACGCCACTCCCGTATGGTGGAAAAAACCAAGGAGGACATTAAAATGTCTGTAGTATCAATCAAACAGCTTCTTGAAGCCGGTGTTCATTTCGGTCACCACACAAGACGCTGGAACCCCAAGATGGCTGAGTACATCTTCACCGAGCGTAACGGCATCTACATTATCGACCTTCAGAAGACTATCAAGAAGTTCGAAGAAGCGTACATGTTCGTCCGCGACGTATCCGCACAGGGCGGAAAGGTGCTTTTCGTAGGCACAAAGAAGCAGGCTTCCGACGCTATCCGCGAGGAGGCAGAGCGCTGCGGTCAGTACTTCGTAAACGTACGTTGGCTGGGCGGCATGCTCACAAACTACAAGACCATCAAAACCAGCATCGCAAGACTGTGCAGCCTTGAGAAGATGCAGGCTGACGGCACCTTCGATATGCTTCCCAAGAAGGAAGTTGCTTCTCTTCAGAAGGAAATGCTTACCCTTGAGAGAAACCTGGGCGGCATCAAGGAGATGGGCGGTCTTCCCGACGCTATCTTTATAGTAGACCCCAGAAAAGAGCACAACGCTGTTCTTGAAGCAAAGAAGCTGGGTATCCCCGTAGTTGCTATCGTTGATACCAACTGTGACCCGGAGGACGCTGATTACGTTATCCCCGGCAACGACGACGCTATCCGTGCTATCCGTCTTATCGCCGCAACCCTTGCAGACGCAGTTATCGAGGGCAAGCAGGGCGAGCAGCTCACCGAGGAGGCTGAGGCTGAAAAGACCGAGGCTGAGGCTGAGGAAGACCAAGCAGCAGAGTAATTAATTTAAGAATAAGGAGTTTATATAAAATGGCAGCTATTACAGCAAAAATGGTATCTGAGCTCCGTGCAAAGACCAATGCCGGCATGATGGAGTGCAAAAAGGCACTTACCGAGGCTAACGGCGACTTTGACGAAGCAGCAAAAATCCTCCGTGAGAGAGGACTTGCCGGCGCCGCTAAAAAGGCGGGCAGAATCGCCGCAGAGGGTGTCGTAGACATTATGACCGAGGGCGATAAGGCAGTGATTATCGAGGTCAACACCGAGACGGACTTCGCTACAAAGAACGATGTGTTCAAGGAATTCCTTACCGGCGTTGAAAAGGCTATCCTTGCAAACAATCCCGCTGACGTTGACGCAGTTCTTGCACTCGAGTACGAGGCAGGCATGACTGTCGACGAAAAGCTGAAGGAAATGATAGGCTCCGTTATCCGCGAGAACATGAGCATCCGCCGTTTCGCAGTAGTTGAGGGTACAACCTCCACTTATGTTCACGGCGGCGGCGCCGCAGGCGTTGTTGTTAAGTTCAATGCTGATGACGCGGCAAAGTCCAACCCCGGCTTTGCAGAGTTCGCAAAGAATATCGCTCTCCAGATTGCCGCAGGTTCTCCTCCCTCCTACGTTTGCCGTGACGAGGTTCCCGCATCCGCAGTTGAAGAGGAAAAGCAGGTTATTCTCAACACCATTAAGAACGATGAGAAGAACGCAAACAAGCCCGACGCTATCCTTGAAAAGATGGTTGTAGGTAAGCTGGGCAAGTTCTATGAGAGAGTTTGTCTCGTTGACCAGGCGTATGTTAAGGACGACGGCATTTCCGTGGGCAAGTACATTGCAAACTGCGCTAAGGAATTCGGCGGCGAAATCTCCGTTGACAGCTTCGTTCTCTACGAAATGGGCGAAGGCCTTGAGAAGAAAGAGGACAACTTCGGCGACGAAATCGCAGAGCTTCTGAAATAAGTTAACAATAACAACAAGAAGGGAGTACCGCAAAACGGTACTCCCTTTTGTCGTCAGTTTCTTTGGTTCTTTCTTTGAAAAGAAAGAACCAAAGAAACTTTATAAAAACAATATATAGGGTAAAGTTTTCGCCCGCCTTTTTCAAAAGGCGGCGGGGTGCGGGGCGGCGCCCCGTGGTATGCCGCTTTCTTTGAAAAGAAAGCGGCATAATTATAACTCATTCAAGCTCGAAAGCGCCGGTGTAGAGCTGGTAGTAGGTGCCCTTTTCCTCAAGGAGCTTTTCGTGACTGCCTCGCTCGATAATACGGCCGTGGTCGAGCACCATAATAACGTCGGAGTTCATAACGGTGGAGAGCCTGTGGGCGATAACGAACACGGTTCTGCCCTCCATGAGCTTATCCATACCCTTTTGCACTATCGCCTCCGTTCTGGTGTCGATAGACGAGGTAGCCTCGTCCAAAATCATAACGGGCGGGTCGGCAACCGCCGCACGGGCGATTGATATAAGCTGGCGCTGTCCCTGGCTCAGATTGGCGCCGTTGTTTGTAAGAAGGGTGTTGTAGCCGCCGGGAAGCCTTGTAATAAAGTCGTCGGCACCTGCGAGCTTTGCCGCTTCAATACATTCTTCATCCGTTGCGTCAAGTCTGCCGTAGCGAATGTTGTCCATAACCGTGCCGGTAAACAGGTTAGTTTCCTGAAGTACGATGCCCAGGGACCGGCGAAGGTCGGACTTTTTAATCTTGTTAATATTAATACCGTCGTATCGGATTTTTCCGTCGGCAATATCGTAAAATCTGTTGATAAGGTTGGTAATAGTAGTCTTTCCGGCACCGGTAGCACCGACGAAAGCAACCTTCTGTCCGGGCTCTGCATAAACGGAAATTCCGTGCAGAACCTCCTTTCCCTCCTCATATGAGAAATCCACGTCAACCATGCGAACATCGCCTAAAAGCGGAGTGTAGGTAACGGTACCGTCGCTGTGGGGATGTTTCCATGCCCAGTGACCGGTGTGCTCGTTTGTCTCGGTAAGATTTCCGTCCTTGCCTGCTTTGGCGTTCACAAGGGTAACATAGCCGTCGTCTGTTTCCGGCTCCTCGTCCATAAGAGCGAAAACTCTGGAGGCTCCCGCCATAGCCATAACAATGTGGTTTACCTGCTGGGAAAGCTGGTTAATGTTGCCCGTAAACTGCCTTGTCATGTTAAGGAAGGGAATGAGAATTGAAATACCGAATGCCATGCCGGAAATGCTGACGTTTTTAATATTTGCGGCAATGAACAGACCGCCTACCATGGCGACTATTACATAAAGAACATTTCCGATATTCATAATGATAGGACCGAGACAGTTGGCGTATGCGTTTGCCTTGTAGCTGTCGTCGCCCAGCTCATCGTTAATCTTGTCAAATGCCTCTTGGCTTTTTGCCTCATGGCAGAAAACCTTAACTACTCTCTGACCTGTCATCATTTCCTGGATATAGCCCTCAGCTTTACCCATGGACTTTTGTTGGCGCACAAAGTATTTGGCAGAGCCGCCGCCCATTTTCTTGGAAACCAAAAGCATCGCCGCAACTCCCGCCAAAACCACAAGGGTCATCCACAGGCTGTAATAAACCATAATGCCGAACACTACAAGAACTATGGTTATGGAGTTTATAAGGGAGGGCAGAACCTGCGACACAAGCTGACGGAGGGTGTCAATGTCGTTGGTGTAGTGGCTCATAATGTCGCCGTGTCGGTTTCTGTCGAAATAGCTGATGGGGAGATCCTGCATGCCGTTGAACATGGAACGGCGCATTTTGTGCAGAAAGCCCTGAGTAATATACGCACCGATTTGGGTGTACGCCGTAATCGCCGCAATTGACAGAATATAAAGCCCAATAAGAACGAATATAAGGGGAATAATCTTTTCCTTTGAGCCGGACCAGTCGCCGGTGGTCATTCCCGCTTCAATAAAACCGATTATTTTCTGGGTAAACAGAGAGGGAATGGAGGATACCGCACCTGAAAAGAGAATGCAAAGGAGCATGGTGGGAACAAGCACAGGGTATGACTTAAAGAGCATTTTTACTACTCTGCCGATAACTCCTTTTTTCATGGGAGGTCTTTTGGGAGCGTTTTTCATGTTTTGTTGTTTCTTCATTTACGCCGCCTCCTCTCCGCCGGACTGCTGTTCATAAACCTCACGGTAAATGGGGGAGGTCTTGAGAAGCTCCTCATGTGTGCCTACGGCGCTGACGCCGCCGTTGTCAAGCACAATTATCATGTCTGAGTCCCTGACAGAGGCGATACGCTGTGCAATGATAATTTTTGTAGTCTCCGGAATATAGCGGCGGAAACCGTCGCGAATGAGGGCGTCCGTTTTCATGTCAACTGCGCTGGTGGAGTCGTCCAGAATAAGAATTTTCGGTCGCTTCAGAAGAGCTCTTGCAATGCAAAGCCTCTGCTTCTGACCGCCTGATACGTTGGTGCCGCCCTGCTCGATCATTGTTTCGTAGCCGTCGGGGAACTGGCGGATAAAATCGTCGGCCTGCGCCAGCTTGCATGCCTCCTCGATTTCCTCCCGGGTGGCATTTTCGTTGCCCCAGCGCAGGTTTTCGTTGATTGTCCCCGCAAAAAGAAGATTCTTTTGAAGCACCATGGCAACGGAGGAGCGGAGCGTGTTCAGCTCGTACTCCTTAACGTCCTTGCCGCCCACCTTTACAGAGCCTACCGTGGTGTCGTAAAGCCGGGGAATAAGCTGAACAAGCGTTGACTTGCCGGCGCCCGTGCCGCCTATAACGCCCACGGTCATGCCGGATTTTATATGCAGATTAATGTTTTCAAGAGAGTATCTTTCCGCTTTTTCGGAATATTTGAAGCTTACATTCTCAAAATCCACGGAGCCGTCAGCAACCTCGCACAGAGGCTTTTCGGGAGACCGGAGCATAGGCTCCTCCGTCAGCACCTCGCAAATACGCTTTATGGATTCGTTTGACATGGTAAGTATAACATATACCATGGAGAGCATCATAAGCTGCATAAGAATCTGAATGCCGTATGTGAGCATTGCGGAAATCTGACCCACATTAATAGCTGCACCCTGAGACGTTATTGCAAGCTTTGAGCCTACAAGCAGAATGAACACTGAGTTAAAATAAACGCAAAACTGCATTAAAGGCGAGTTCATGGCCACAATCCGCTCCGCCTTGGTGAAATCCCGTCTTATGTTGTCGGAAGCATCGGAGAACTTTTCCTTTTCGTATTCCTCACGGGAAAAGCCCTTAACAACACGCATTGCCCTGACGTTTTCCTCGATTGCCTCGTTCAGCTTATCGTATTTTCTGAACACACGGTGGAAAGCGGGCATAGCCTTGCGGCTGATGATAAGAAGCCCCATTCCCAGAACGGGAATTACCACAACAAAGGTTGCGGCAAGACTTCCGCCCATTGTCCATGCCATGATTACGGCGAATATGAGCATTAAGGGGGCGCGTACTGCCATTCGGATTACGGTCATATACGCCATCTGCACGTTTTGCACGTCGGTGGTCATACGGGTAACCAGAGAGGAGGAGGAAAACTTGTCGATGTTTTCAAAGGTGTAGGTCTGAATTTTCGAGAATATGTCGTGACGGAGGTTTTTCGCAAAGCCCGCAGACGCTTTTGCGCTGGTAAAGCCCGCAATGCCGCCGCAGCATAGGGAAATAACCGCCATACCCACAAGAATCATACCCGTTTTGACAATATAGCTCATATCGGCACCGGCTTTGATTCTGTTTACCAGATCGGCGGTAATAAAAGGTATGAGAACCTCGATTATAACCTCGCCCACAATAAAGATAAGCGTTAATATTGTGGGCATCTTGTATTCTCTGACGCTTTTCAGCAGTCGTTTATACATACTATTTCCTTTCATTTACATTAAATATTTATTTTTTCTATTATACATTTTTACCCTGTTTTTGTCTGCGTGATTATTTGAAGTATTTGTGAATTTTCTATATATACATACATTATACGGAAAAAGGCGGGGGATTTTGCCCCGCCTCGTTATGCCTTTCAGAATACTATTTCCTTTTTCTGTTCGGAAGAATCGTATGCGCCCTGAAGAATCATGGACGTTCTCACCGCATTGTCAATGTGAGCACGTGAGGTCTTGCCCGTTTCAATGCAGTCCAGAAAATCGGAGATTTCGTTTTTGAACATATCGTCTCCCGTTATTTCGTGGGGTTCTTTTATAAATTCTCCGTTCTTTGAGTAATACATGGTATAGCCGCCGCAGTAGTTAAGCCTGATTCCCGCTTTGGTACCCATGAAATCAACATGCTGTTCTATTTCGTCTATGTTCTGCGCCCATGCTCCCATGAGAGTAATGACGGGACCCGTGGTGCGCACAATAGCCGTGCAGGAGTCGTCCACATCGTATGTTCCGTTCATGTCCGCCGTTTCACGGCTCCACATGGAGCGGTATTCGTAGGCGGGAATATCCCGACCCAGCTTGCAGAAGGTTGCCGCCGAAACGGAGGTGGGATCGGGGTCGCCCGTCATGTAAAGTATCTGGTCTATGCGGTGAACTCCCCAGTCAATGAGCGTGCCGCCGCCTGAGAGAGCCTTTGTGGTGAAGGGGCCGCCGATTCCGGGAATAGAACGGTATTCACGGAAGGCAGCATACACGTGGTAAACCTCGCCCAGCTCTCCTGCCTGGATTTTTTCACGCACCGATTCCACTCCCTTGTGGAAACGGGTAACAACGCCGATATTCAGCGTTTTCCCCGTGCGGTGCTGAACCTGCTGCATTTCCAAGGCTTCCTCATATGTGCGGGCGGCGGGCTTTTCGCAGAGAACATGCTTGCCCGCATTAAGCGCGTCAATGGAAATCATTTTATGAGAAATGTTGGGAACGCAGACGGAAACGCCGTCAATCTCCGGGTCGTTAAGTGCTGTGCGGTAGTCCGTTATGGCGGTGCCGCAGCCGTTGTTTGCTACGCATCTTTCCGCTTTTTCCGGAACAAGGTCGCAGAAATATTTGATTTCGGCACGGTCGCGCAGCTTCATGTAGGCGGGAATATGAGCGGCGGTTGCAATGTTTCCGCAGCCTATAACCGCAATTTTCAGCTTTGACATAATCTTTACCTCTTTTCGGGCAGTTTATCTGTCCCCATTATAAATTTGCACATTGACCGTGTCAAGGCTTTTCCATGTATTTGTATTTTTATTTTTCGGTTGCAAAAAGAATAATGATATGATATAATAATGAAAAACACTGACGGAAGGGTTGTCGTGATGAACAAAAAAGTTAGATTACTGTCTTTTCTTATATGCGTGTGCATTGTTCTGTCATCTTTTGCGGTTCCCTCCTTTGCAGCAAGTGCGCTTCCGGAATCCGCGCATCCGTATAAGAACAATATGGAGGGCGTTGTAACTTCCTATATTTACGACGGTGAAAACGCAGATCAGGTTGAAGCGCTCAAAATATATTTTTCAAGCAATACTGCAACGGCAGGCGGCTTTGATATTATAAGCATTTTCGGCTCAAACCATCTGCTCATAGGCGATTACAGCGGAAGAAGCCTTGCGGGAAAGTCGGTAATCGTTCCCGGCAAAGCAGTTTATATTTCCCTGACCACGGATGCGTCGGGGACCGCTTACGGCTATAAGGTCGTTAAGGTGGATCACCTGTTCCCCGTTACATATTCGTTTGATACGTGCGGCGGAACTGCCGTAGACGATATATATACGTCATACCTTAAAGCGTTCCCCCATACTTATAAGGAGGGCATGTTTTTTGCCGGCTGGTACGATAATCCCGAGTATTCAGGCAAGCCTTTGACCCTTCCCTACGGCAGCGACTCGGATATAACGCTGTATGCGGCATGGTCCGACGAGCCCTATGTTAATATTGACGATTATGAATACGAAATCAAAAGCGATAATACGGTTACCCTGATGAAATATCTGGGAAGCGACGAGACCGTTTATCTTCCCGAGGAGATTGGCGGGCTTCCCGTTACCACTGTATTTTCCTCTGCCTTTAAGGATGCTCCCGTTGCTACGGTGAAAATAGGCGCAGGCATAACAAATATTGACAACTATGCCTTCAACGAGTGCTATACCCTGAGAAACATTGACGTTGACGAAAACAATTCCGTGTATTCGTCAAAGGACGGAGTGCTTTTCGATAAATCCGGGAAAAAGCTCGTAAAATGCCCGCCTGCATATGAGGGTGAGTTTATTATATCCGACGGCGTAACCTCCCTTAACGCCGGCGTGTTTGACGGATGTATAAAGCTATCCGGTGTTAAATTCAACTCGGCTGTTTCGACAATCCCCGCCTACGCGTTCAGAAACTGTCAGTCCCTGACGGCATTTGAAATTCCCGAAAAGGTAACAACCGTCGGCGAGCGAGCCTTTGACGGGTGTACCGCCCTTTCCGATATTAGCCTTCACAATAACGTACAGAGTATCGGCAAGGACGCCTTTGTAAACACAGCGCTTTATAACGATATTTCCAACTGGAAGGACGGTATTCTTCTTTATGAGGACGGGTATCTGCTCGCGTGCAAAAAGGATGTTTCCGCGAACAATATCCGAATTGATGAAGGAACCGTAAGTATAGCAAGCTATGTGTTTTATAAAAATGAGTTTGTGCAAACAGTCACTTTTCCCGAAAGCCTTGACCGTGTAGGCGATTACGCATTTTTCGGGTGTCTCGGACTCGAGGAAGCAGCACTGCCCGATGGGCTTACAACCTTGGGAAATCACGCCTTCGCAAAGTGTACCGCGCTGAAGTCGGTAGTTGTTCCCGACAGCGTTACAAGCCTGGGAAAGATCGGACTTTTTGACGGTAACACTGCTCTTGAAACCGCTGAAATCGGCTTCGGTGTCACCGAATTGCCCGCAAATATTTTCAGAAACTGTACCGCGCTGAAAACCGTTACTATAACCGGAAGTCTGAAGAAAATCGGGAAAACTGCGTTTTCCGGTTGCTCTTCCCTTGCTGACGTATACTTCAAGGGCAAGGCGGAGCAATGGAGCTCTCTTAACATCGACGTCGGTAACGAAGCTTTTACGGCACTGACCCCCCATTTTATAAGAGTGGAAACCTGGAAAAAAGGGGATGTGAACAATGACGGAAAGATCAACGTGGCTGACATGTTCATTCTCAAATCGTTTATTCTGGGCTCAAGAATGCCGGATGAAGACGAAACGTACGCGGCTGACATTAACGGCGACGGAAAAATCAATCCTGTGGACGGACACCTTACGATTCAGTTAATCCTCGGAATTATATCCGTTGGCTGACTTTCGGAATAGTGATAACTATTCTTGTGTCGTCCGCTCTTTCAAGACGCTCCGTTTCAATATCAATTCCGGAGAGACGGACGGTCTCTACGGCCCGGTCGATAGTATTGTAAAGTATTCTGACATCCCGCACGAAAATGCGGGATGTTCTTTCTTTTTCCGGCTGGGCGCTTTTTTTATCCGCCTCCATAAGGCTGTCTATGTATTCCTCGGCGGCGGCAACATTCATGGAACGGCGGATAATGGTGTGCATAGCGAGGCGGCGGCGGTCGGGGTCCTTTATCCTAAGTAGTGCACGTACATGCCGCTCCGTAAGGGAAGCGGAAAGGATTTCCGATTTGTCCTCATCGGGTATTCGCAGAAGCCTCAGCTTGTTGGCAACGTAGGACTGAGAGCAGGATAGCTGTTCCGCTATTTTCTCCTGTGTGAGACAGTGCACCTGCATAAGGGTGTAAATGGCTTCCGCCTGCTCAAACATGTTGAGATTTTCCCTCTGTATGTTTTCAACTATCGCCATGTGGGCGGACTCCTCGCTGTCGGCGTTTACAAGCACGCAGGGCACCTCGGAAAGACCCAGTCTTTTTGCCGCCCGCAGCCGCCGCTCCCCTGCCACCAGCTCATAGCCCTCGCCTCTTTCGGGGCGGCGCACCGCTAAAGGCTGAATTATGCCGTGGAGCCGAATGCTGTCCGCAAGGCGGAGAATGGCGTCGTCCGTAAAAAATCGGCGGGGCTGGGACGGGTTTGGCGTAATCTCGTCGGGGGAAAGCATGAATATCATCTTTACCCGGCTTCTGTCCGATAGGGTAGGGGACGGCGCCCTTTCAAAAACCTGAGTGTCCGCATCAATGGTTTTTTCTCTTTGCTTAAAAAACAGTGTTCCTGTCATTTTTTCATCTTCCTTTCTTTTGGTGACACTATGTTACCACGCCCCGGACGGGAGAAATAAGAAAAAACGCACAGACTTTTATCTGTGTTTTTAGCAAAAAAATAAAACCGCCCTGTTTCAGAGCGGTTTTTTAGAAATCTGTGAGAAATTACGGGGGAACGCTTCGGGTGTTGGAGAAATTTTTGTGTAAATGATGAGAAATCTTTTATCCTCCATACCGGGCAGAGAATAGGGCAGAATTTCTGCGGGGGCACAGCCCAGCTTTTTCGCCGCATTTTTCGCTTCTTCTGTTTCTTCCTCTGCGGCGGCTCCCTTCATGGCGATAAATTTGCCGCCGATTTTCACGTAGGGAATACAAAGCTCGCACAGCACGGGAAGGGACGCAACCGCCCGAGCGGTTGCAAAATCAAAGGTCTCGCGATAAGGTAAAGCATATTCTTCCGCACGGGCGCAAACGGCTGTGAAATTAGTTATTCCCGCCGCCTTTGCCGTGTCGTTCATATAATTTACCTTCTTTGCGGTGCTGTCAAGAGCGGTGACATGCAGGGAGGGAAGCGCCGCAGAAACGGGCAGAGAGGGAAAGCCTGCGCCGGCTCCTATGTCAATAAGCGTTTTTCCTTCGGGCAAAGGAATTTGCTTTGCCGCAAAAAGGCAGTCGATAAGGTGCTTTTTTATAACCTGGTCAGGGTCTGTAATGGCGGTCAGATTGAATTTTTTGCCGAATTCGTCAAGACGGGAAACTACGGTGTATAGCTTTTCAGCACTGTGGGAAAAAGCTTCAAGCCCTGCCGAGGACAGCTCCCGCAGGAGTTTTTCCGTAAACTGTTCTTTTGAATACATCATTTTATTATAATCTCATCAAGCGTTCTTTTGGGAACAAACTGAACGCCGTCCCGACGGTAGTATTTTATGTCTCCCGTGCTGTCAACGATAACAGGCTTTTCGTCGGGCACGCCCAACGCCAGAATAAGGGTTATTTCAAGATTGTCCGTAAAAGACAGGGCGGACGAAACGGCTTCTTTGTCAAAGGAGCCTATCATACAGCCGCCGAACCCCAGCTCTGCGGCGCAAAGCATCATGGTCTGAGCGCATATTCCCGTGTCCTTATTAAAGGAGGATACGTTTGATGCTATATTTTTATCAAGGCAGATAACAATATATGCGGTGCTTTCGTGACCCTTGGGAGGTACGGTGCCCTCGGGCAGATACCCCGCCCATTTTATTGCGCCAAAGATTTTTTCGCACTCCGAGCTGTCCGTAACGGGGCGGAATTTCAGCGCCTGAAGATTTGCCGACGACGGGCAAAGCCTCGCTAAGTCTATCATTTTAAGAAGTACCTCTTCGGGAACCTTTTTCCCCGGCTCAAAGGAGCGGATACTGCGGCTTTTTTTAAGCAGATTTTCAAGCATTGGCACATAACCTTTCTTTTGCGATTTTATATAATTCCTCAGCGGCAAGTCTCGCCTTTGCCACGGGGGAGCCGTCCTTGGGAAAGCAGTAGTAAAGGGTCTCACGGTCGCCGATACAGATAACGTCCCCCAGCTCGTACCAGAAATAGTCTGCGTACAGGCTGTATGACGCCTGCGGCTTTTGACGGTACAGGACTTTTCCCTCGCCGTCTGTCAGGGTAAAGCCGCCGCAGTCGTGGCGGAGCCTGCCGCTTCCCGTCATGTATATTGCCTTGTAATCCCGCATAACGCCGATTTCGACCTCGGTGTCAAGGAGATATGAGCCGTTTTCTATCTCACGGCGCACTTCGCGGCGTTCCGCTTCGTACCAGTCGGGAATGTGAGAAAATTCCGTTTTCCCGTCCTGCGCCGAAAGCTCCCCGTATTCCGTAAGCGTATACTTTTTTCCGCAGGAGCGGCAGAAAAGCTCGGTTCCTCTGCCCTCGGTGGCACCCTCTGCGCCGCAGGCGGCGCATCTGTATAAAATGCGGTGAAGTCCGTCCGCACGGAAAGGCTCCGTTACCGCAGTCCGGCTTTTCTTCTGGTCTGCGAAATTGTCAAAGGTAAATGCGTCCCGGAGAATTTTGTCCATTTCTGCCGCATCAAGCGTCTCCGTTTCCCTGCGGCTGAAAAGACAGGTAACGTCTGCGTGAACGGGAACCTTTCTTTTTTGCAGACAGTTGTATAAGGGGTCCCGCAGGAAAGCCCCGGAGGTTTTTATCATAATAACAGGCACCCGAAGCCGCTTTAACAGCCTGCTGAGTCCCTTGGGCAAAGGGGTCGCACAGCCGTCAAAGGAG
>JAQXKW010000184.1 GCA_029010655.1 Clostridia bacterium
TTTTTTTTATGCTTCCGTGTCAAAGCGGTATCCCACTCCCCTCAGAGTAACAATAAATTTCGAGTATTTGCCCAGACTGCGCCGTAAAAGCTTTATGTGGGTGTCAAGGGTTCTGTCGTCACCGTAATAATCGTAGCCCCAAACCTCCGTTATCAGTTTTTCACGGGTCAGCGCAACATTTTTGTTTTTCAGAAGATAGAAGAAAAGGTCGTATTCCTTGGGGGACATGTCGGCACGCTTGCCGTCAATATATACGAGCCTTGCGGTAATGTCGGCACGAAGCCCCTCAAGCTCAAAAATCTCGTGGGGCGGCTCCGATTTTTTCGCAGAGCGTTTCATAATCGCATCAACTCTCATCATCAGCTCCTTGGGGGAAAAGGGCTTTACCACATAGTCGTCAACCCCAAGGGAAAAACCGCTGATTTTGTCGTATTCCTCCCCCCGTGCTGAAAGCATGATTATGGGAATATCGGAAAAACGGCGGATTTCCCGCAAAGCGGAAAAGCCGTCCAGCTCCGGCATCATTATGTCGCATATAAGAATGTCGTAGTCCCCCGTGCGGCACATTTTCACAGCCTCCATGCCGTCAGATGCCTCTCCCACGGTGTGACCTTCAAATTCCGCATATTTTCTTATAAGGCGGCGAATCATTTCCTCGTCGTCGGCGATGAGAATTTTATACATATGCCCCTCCGGTCTGTTTCTGATAATATTATACAACGGTTTTTCCCCCGTGTAAATAGCAAACTGACGGAGACCGGCACCAAAAAGGCAAAATAACACTGTAAATATCGCCGAAAACAGAAGAAAAATTGCGGAAAAACTTCCATTGAACGGATAAATGTGATACTATGTAGCTATAATCGAGAAAAGGCGTACAGAAGTGAAAAACAGTATATTCAAAACGGCATTTAGGGATACTCTGCCCATAATGGCAGGGTATCTTGTGCTTGGAATGGGATTCGGAATAATAATGAGCTCAAAGGGGTACAGCGTTTGGTGGTCCCTTATTATGAGCATAACCATATACGCAGGCTCCATGCAGTACGCCGCCGTCGGACTTTTAACGGGCGGAGCGTCATATCTTACAGTAGCCCTGACTACATTGGCGGTGAATGCCCGTCATTTTTTCTACGGCATCACCATGATAGATAAATATAAAAATACGGGGCTTAAAAAGCCGTATCTTATGTTTGCGCTGACCGACGAAACGTATTCTCTCGTGTGCAGAGGGGATAAGGATAAAAACTATTATTTCTATGTTTCTCTGCTTGACCATTCCTATTGGATAACAGGGTGTACCCTTGGCGCGCTTATAGGCAGTAAATTAACGATTAATACCGCAGGTGTGGATTTTTCGCTGACGGCGCTGTTCATAACCGTTTTCTGCGACCAGTGGATAAACGGAAAAGACCATTTTTCGGCGCTTACAGGAGTTGGCTCCGCCGTAATATGCCTGCTTATATTCGGCTCTGCCGATTTTCTCATACCCTCCATGGTGCTTATAGCGGTAATACTTCTTCTGAGACTGTTTAAGGAGGGAAAAAATGCCGTATAAAGAAATTATAATCCCCATAATGATAATGTCGGCAGTAACGATTTTTCTCCGATATGCGCCCTTTCTTCTCCTGTCCGGCAAAAAAACGCCTAAAATCATAAAGTATCTGGGGCTTGTACTTCCTTATGCCATAATGGGAATGCTTGTGGTATATTGCCTGAAGGATATCAGCTTTACCTCAGTAAAAGGCTTTATGCCGGAGCTTATCGCAGGTGCGGCGGTGGCGGCAAGCTACATATGGAAAAAGAATACTCTGCTCAGTATCGTGGGCGGCACTATACTCTATATGATATTGGTGCAGTTCGTGTTTGTGTGAGGTATTAGCGTGAAAATTACGTTGACCCAAGTCCTTCGTGCAGTTATTTCACGCCCAAATTCTCTTTAAAAATGGGGCCCAACCCATTTTTGTTTCCTTCGGAAACACAGGAGAATTTCATAACAATTTGTGCCGCCGCAAAGCGGCGGAATGGAGATGAATATGAAAATAGCAAAAAGAACTCCCTTTGAAGGAGCGCCCGTAATAACTACCCCCACGGTTTTGGGCTGTGCTCCGGGAAAGCCCTTTATGTTAAGGCTTTCCGCAATCGGAGAGCGTCCCATAGCTTTTTCCGTTTCAGACCTTCCCGACACCCTAAGCCTTGACGGACAGATAATCAGCGGAACTGCCGCCCGGGGCGAGTATACCTTTCTTGTCACCGCCGAGAACGCAAAGGGTAAATCCCAAAGTAAAATCAGGCTTGAAACAGCGGAGGGAAAGGTGCAAAGAACGCCGCTTATGGGTTTTTCATCCTGGAATGCCTTCGGTACAACCGTGACCGACCGTGATATGATAAGGACGGCTGAAAAAATGACGGAGCTGGGGTTGGTTGATTACGGCTACCATTATGTTAATCTGGACTCCTCCTGGCAGGATAAATACGGCGGCGAATTTGACGCAATTATGCCCGACCCCATACGCTTTCCCGATATAAAGGGAATGGTGGACAGTCTCCATTCCATGGGGCTGAAAGCAGGGATTTATTCCACCCCGTTTGTTACATCATGGGGGTGCCCCGACGATAAACGGGAAATCCCCGGCTGTACCGAAAATCCCGAAGACGGGAGATTTACCGAAGGGTACTACTTTCCCATAGGTCAGATAAGAAAAGAGAAAAATAACGTAAAGCAGTGGACTGCATGGGGAATAGACTATCTGAAATACGATTGGACGCCCACCGACAGGATAAATGCGGAAATAATGAGAGAAGCGCTGAACGAAAGCGAGAGGGATTTCGTCTATTGCCTATCGGTGGCGGCGAATATTGACGATGCGGATTTTCTCGTAAATAACGTCAATTCATGGAGATCAAACAGCGACACGGACGGTAGCTGGAGCAGAGAGAAAGAAATATGGGAAACCTATAAGCCGTGGCAAAAATATTCCGGCAACGGCCATTATTTCGATCTTGATATGCTGTCAATAGGCGAAGGCGGACTGTATAAATGCACAATGACCGATGAAGAAAAGCTGTTTCAGTATTCGGCAAGAGCGTTTCTCATGTCCCCCATACAGCTTGCCTGCGATTTTGAGAAAGCCACGGATTTCGAGCTTGATCTGTACTGTAACGAGGAGGTAATAGCCGTAAATCAGGACGGGCTTCTGCTTTCTCCCGAAGTAATATTTGAGGAAAATGACCTGACCGTATATAAAAAGCCCCTGGAAAACGGGGATTTTGCCATAGGGCTTTTCAATGCCTCCGACGAAGTCAGAACGGTAAAGTGCGCCCTGGGCGGAAAATTTTCGGTCCGTGACCTGTGGCTAAAGGAAAACGTCGGCGTGACGGAGGAAATCAGAACTGAAATTCCTCCCCATTGTGCAAAACTTTACAGAGTAATAAAAACACTATGAAACTGAAATTCAATTACCTGACGGCAGACCATAAAAGTGGAGGGCTGTGAGCAGAGCTTAAAAGTGAAAATGGCAGTCGCAAGAGAATGAACTTGCTACTGCCATTTTTGAGTGTATTATAAAAATCTTTGTTCCTGCGACGGAGTCAGCGCCTGAGTTCTACCTTGAATTTGTCGTCCTCGCTCAGTTCAAGCAGGTCAACTACTCTTTCAAATTTCTCCTTTGCCCTCACAAAATCGGCAGGGTGATGTGCGTCCGTTCCGAAATAGAATTTGCAGCCGCAGGCCTTTGCAATGCGGTACGGTCTCAAAAGCCGTTCAAGCTCTGCCGGAGAGTAGTCGAAAAACGTCTCAAAATTCAGCTCGATTCCGGCGCCTGCCGCCGCCGCACGGGAGAAAGCCTTCTCGTATTCGGTGTCCGATATAAAATCCACAACCTCAAGGTGCTGTGTGCGGTATTCTGTCGCCATAAGCTCGCAGGTAAGATGTGCAAGCCCCACCTTGTGAAAGGGAAGCGGCTTATCTAAAACATAGTGAAATCTCTCCACCCACCGCCGTGCAAGGCTCGGAACATTGTTAAAATCCTCCGGCGGCAGAGTGAAGCCCTCCATGTGAAAGTGGTTTATGGGGATAACGATAAAATCAAACTCACCGTAACTTTCAGGTGCAATGGCAAGATTGCCGAAACGGTCAAGCTCCGTTTCACAGCCGAACATGAAGTTGACACCCTCTGCACGGGGCAGGGGAAGCGCACGCTTCAAAAGCTCCGTGTCAAGCTT
>JAQXKW010000185.1 GCA_029010655.1 Clostridia bacterium
GCTGACTTCACCACCGTTTCCAAGATTATCGGTGACGTTGACGGCGACTGGACCACCGGCGCATCCGACGTTGTTGCATTCAGAAGATTCTTCTCCGCACAGGCTGACGCTAAGAACCTTGCAGAGAACATTAACGCTGATATCAACGGCGACGGCGTTGTTAACGCAAAAGACCTCCTCGCTCTGAGAATTGCACTTGCTGCATAATTCGGGCTAAAGGTTAAAAGCAAAACAATAATCAAGCGGCACCCGTTAAGGGTGCCGCTTTTCCGTACTGCTGTAAATTGAATCGACAGTCGGCATATGTGCTGAAATTCACAGATACTTATTGACAACTTAATATATAATAGGTATAATTATCTTGTAATAATGTAGGAGGAGCTCCCATGAAAAAAGTAATTTCAATTATCCTGTGTGCCGCTATGCTGATTGCCGCAACACTTGCAGTTGTACCCGTTGCCGCAGCAGGCACCCTTAATATCAGTACAACCGCTAAAGTGTCCGACCCTTTGGAAGGCACCGGCACGCTTACCGTAACCTTAACCGTTAAAGAGAATACAGGTGTCAATAACCTTGTGGTTGAGCTTGGCTATAACGCTAATACTCTTGAGCTTGTCTCTGTTACCAACGGAGCCGTTTTCACAGAGGAAAACGAAGGCTCACTTTCGGTTGTCAATACGGAAACAAACCCTGCTATTCTTTATTTTGAGCATAACAGCGTGGGCAATGTTACCGCAACGGGTAAGCTTGCAACCGTTAAGTTTAATATTATCGACGATATGGGCGAATTTAATATCGTCCCCGAAATAGATAAAGAAAATACCTTTGCGGCTGACGGAAATGTGCCCGTTGACATTGACGCTGTAATAACAAACGATATTACAAAGAATACTCAGCATGTAACAACAGGTCTGCCCACAACCATTCCTCCCACCTGCACTGAGCCTGGCAGAATTGAAAAAAGATGCACCACCTGCAATAAGCTCATCAGCTCTGTTATAAGCGGAGAGCCTCTCGGACACGACTGGGACGAGATAGACCGTGTGGAGTCTACCGTTTTCGAGGAAGGTTATATTGAATACGAATGTCTCAACTGCGGCGAAACAAGGCGTGAGATTCTTCCCAAAAAGGCACCCGCTTCTCTTAACGGTACATATAAGCTTGACGGCGATAAGCTGACCCTTAACCTTAATCTTGCAAATAACCCCGGAATTAATACCCTCGTAGCAAAGCTGGGCTATAACAGCGACGCGCTTTCTCTTGACAGCGTAACAAACGGAAATGTGTTCAGCGAAGCAAACGGCGGAAGCATGTTTCAGGTAAATACTGCAAACAATCCGCTTGTGCTATTCTTTGAGGAGAACGGAATTTCCAATATATCCGCCAACGGCACTCTTGCAACCCTCGTGTTTACGGTTAAGGATGCAGACGCAGATTTCGGCTTTGTTCTCGCCGTTGACGAGGACAATACAATAGCCTGCGGCGACGGCTATGTTCCGGTAAATGTTCCTTTTTCCGCATCTACGGTTAAAGAATTGACTGTAATCCCCGGCGATGTAAACGGTGACGGCAAGGTTAACGCCGTTGACGGAAACCTTTTGAAAAAAATCGTTCTGGGAACCATAACCGCCACAGCCGAACAGCAGGAGGCAGGCGACCTTAACGGCGACGGCAAGATCAATGCGGTTGACTCCAATCTTCTGAAGAAGCTTATTCTCGGAGTAAACTGAAAATCTAAATATACTTAATAAGAAAACAGAGCGGACGTGCAAATGCTGCACATCCGCTCTGTTGTTTTTATCTTGTCTCAGTTCAGTGTGAACGCTAATGCCACGAAATTAAACCTGACGGTCAACGGTAACGGCGTCCTCCACATGATCTGCCTTGTTGTACTTCTGCGTGGGCAGACCTCTCATAAAGTCGATAACATAGCGAAGCTGGCTTTCCTTGTTTTCCCGTCTCCATGCGTCGCAGAAATCGGGAAGCCATGTTTCAATCTCGTCGGCGAGAGCCTTGCGGTCGGTGTAGCCCTCAACTCCCTTGATTCCGAGGCAGACACGGTTCATGGTCTTAATTGCCTTGCAGGCGATAATAAGGTCAACGAATCTTACGTCCTCGGAGTCTACGGATTCAATGGTTTTTATAACCTCGTCAAGGAGGGCGATATTTGCAACAGCCTTTTCGGTGTCGCAGTTAAGCTCCGTAACTCTGCCCTCAACGGTGTTTGCGCTGAACCAGTACATAAACTCCATCCAGTCGCAGGTGCGCTCGCACTGTCCCATGGTGCGGATAATTTCTATCATATTAACATCGTCGGAATCGTACAGCAAAGAGCTTGCGGCACGCTCAAAAGCCTCAGTCAGCACGCTGTCTGCGCTCCAGCCCTTTTCGGCGCCGATTACCATGCCGTAAAGTGAACAGTTGAATGCGCAGATGTTGCCGAAGTCGCCCCAGTTTGTGTTAAGAACGCCCAAAGCACCGTATTTCTTTCCGTATTCCACCAGCTTTGTAATATTGCCCTCGGAGCGGTCGATTTCCTCAACGAAGCGGTTCCAGCTTGAGGTGCCGGGACAAACAATCTGGTCAAGTCCCGCCTCTGCCATAGTTTTGATCTTGTTTTCGTCAGGGTCCTTCAGATAAGTCCAGTTGAGCATTATGGTGTCCTTGGGAATGCAGTGCATCTTATCCGGCTGATCCAGCGCAATATCGCCCCACATCATAACGGTTTTGCCGCGGGATTTAACATGCTCTATAATCTGCATCAGGAACTTGAAGTATTCCTCTCCTGCGTCCTTGCCGGCGTTTCTGCCACGGCAAAGGTCAAAGGTTTCGTCACAGCAAATATTGAACTTGTTTGAGCGGAACAGGGGAATATACTGGTCAATAAGGCTTCTTATAAGCTTTATGGAGTCGGGATTTGAAACGTCAATGGTGTGATGCGCCATCTTTTCAATCCAGTAAACTGCGCCGGGCTTGTAGTTTTCAAGCTCGCACAGGTGAGCGTACTTGTCGCTCTGGAGCAGGTTGTAAAGATGCCCGAAGGTGGCAATGGAGGGAACAAGCTCGATAAAGTTGTCGTAGCAGTAATCGTCCAGCGCCATGATTTCGTCGGCGGTGAGAACCTCGTCGGCTCTCATAATTCCGTCGTATTCAACGAATTCGTAAGCATCCTCAACGTAAAGCTGAAGGCTGTTAATTTTGTAGTAAGCCAAAAGGTCGGTAATGTGGAAAAGCTGTTTTAAGGTGGGAACCTTTCCTCTGGTTACGTCGTGATAAAAGCCTCTCTCCGGGAAATCGGGGGCGTCCTCGATACGGCAGAAGGGCAGGTCAACACCGTATTCGTGTATTATCTGTCGGAGCGTCTGAATTGCATAATATGCGCCTGCGGCGCCGCCGCCGCATATTTTTATACCCTCGGCGTTGACTTCCAGGGTGTAATCCTCCGCTTTTTCGCTGTCGCCGTGGGAAATGTCAATTCCCGTGCAACGGCATTTGCAGGAGTCTCCTGCGGTACGCATTCTGAGGGGTGTGCCGGTCAGCTCCTCAATTTCATTTCTCAGAGTAACCGCAATTTTCACAACACGCCTGTCACAGCCGTGAAGTCTCAGGGTTTTAAGTCCTTCAAGGGAGAAAACGCCCTCGGTGACCTTACATTTTTTAGGGGTGGGGATAAGTTTCATCTTTTGTTACCTCTCTGTATTTAAGACGGATTTTCAAGTCCGTTTTCCAGGCTCATAAATCTGGTGTATTTTCCTGCCCAGCCTACCTGAACCTTGCCGGTAGAGCCGTGCCTGTTCTTTGCCACAATAATTTCGGCGGTGCTTTGCGCGCTGTCCGATTCCTTATAATATTCGTCTCGGTACAGGAATATTACTATGTCGGCGTCCTGCTCGATAGCGCCGGAATCACGCAGGTCGGAAAGCATAGGTCGCTTGTCCGTTCTGGATTCGGGACCTCTGGAAAGCTGCGCACAGCAAATGACGGGAACCTTAAATTCCTTTGCCATAAGCTTTAAGTTTCTGGAGATTTCGGAAACCTCCTGCACTCTGTTGTCAATATGCCGCTCGGAGTGCATAAGTCCCAAATAGTCGATAACCACAAGACCGAGATTTTTCACCCGTCTCAGCTTTGACATCATGCCTGCCACGGTCTGGTCGGTGGTATCGTCAATGAGAATCTGACATTCGGAAAGGCTTGAGGACGCCTGCGCCAGCTTGTCCCATTCGCCCTCCAAATCGCCGGAGCGGAGCTTGTAGCTGTCAATCAGCGCTTCTGCGGATAAAAGACGGGTGGTAAGCTGTTCTGCGGACATTTCGAGAGAGAAAATGCAAACAGTTTTGCCCGTCCGCTTTGCGGCGGAGCATGCTACGTTCAGCGCAAAGGCGGTTTTACCCATACCGGGGCGTGCGCCCACAAGCACCAGGTCCGATTTTCCCATTCCCACAAGAACTCTGTCCAAATCGGAAAAACCGGTTTTCATGCCGATAGTTTCCTCTTTGTTGTTGATAAGCTCCTGAAGATTGTTGTAAACGGAGACAATGGCGTCTCTCACGTGGACGAAGCTTTTGTTTTCGTGCTGTTCGGCGATAGAATAAATATCGCTTTCCGCCATTTCCAGAAGTCTCTGCACCTCTCCCTCTCCGGCGTAGGCTTTTTCGATAATGTCCTCGCAGGAGGTAATAAGAGAGCGGAGTATGCTTTTGTCACGCACAATCACAGCATAATCCCGTGCGTTGGCGGCAACGGGCACGCTTTCCACAATAAGGCTTAAATATTCCTTGCCGCCGGCGTCGTCGTAAACACCCTGGCGCACCAGCTCCTCCACAAGGGTTACGGCGTCAATATTGTTGCTTTTCAGATACATGCTCTGCATGGCAGAGTAAATATCACGGTGCTCATCAACATAGAAGTCGTCGTAATTAATAATGCCCGTAATACTGTCAAGGGAAGCGGGATTTATAAGCACCGAGCCGATAACAGCCTGCTCCGCCTCCAGCGAAAAGGGCATTTTTCTTTCAAAGCTCTGAAATTCAGCCATATCAGTCGCAGATTACAACGTTTATCTTGCCGATAATTTCGGGGTAGAGCTTAACGTCAAGAGTGTAGGTGCCGTGCGCCTTAATTGCGCCGTCGGAAACGATTTTTCTTTTGTCAACTTCAATAGAGTGCTGTTTTTTCAGCTCCTCGGCAATGTCTGCCGTTGTAACGCCGCCGTAGAGCTTGCCGTCGGCACCTGCGGTTGCCTTGATTTTTACCACAACCGCCTCCAGCTTCTGCGCCACCTCTCTGGCTGCCGCCTTTTCTGTTTCGATTTTATAAAGCCTTGCCTGCTCCTTGTTTTTTGCGTCCGCCATAGCCTTTGCGTCCGCCTCAATGGCAAGCTTTTTGGGGAACAGGAAATTTCTTGCGTATCCGTCGGAAACGTTTACTATCTGATCCTTTTTTCCCTTGCCTTTAACATCCTGTAAGAGCATTACTTTCATTGTACTGTATCCTTTCGTTGGGACGGGATTTCCCCTGTCCTGATATTTTTTTCCTTGAAATATGAATCTATGGCTTCCTTCAGAAGGGCCACCGCCTTTTCGGCTGTGGTGCCCTCAAGCTTTGTTCCCGCAGAGTCAAAATGACCGCCGCCGTTAAGCTTTTCAAGAAGAAGCTGAACGTTGATCTTGCCCGTACTGCGGGCTGAAATATGCACCTCGTCCCCTATGGGAACTACCGCAAAGGACGCTTTCACACCCTCAACGCCCAGGAGCTTGTCCGCCGCCTTTGCGGCGGGAACCTTGTCCTTAAAGGTGCAGTTGCAGTCCGCCGTAGCGATTGCACACACGTTGCGGTATATTTCCACGTTTTCGTGGAACTGAAGCTCTCTTTGGAA
>JAQXKW010000186.1 GCA_029010655.1 Clostridia bacterium
AAATGGTGCTTGCCGGCAAGATTAACAAAACTCTCGTAAATCTGCTTGAAATGAAGGGCGGCAGGGCAATAGGTCTTTCCGGCATGGACGGAAAGCTCATTGAAGCCACCGTCAAGGACGAAAAGTTGGGCTTTGTGGGAGAGATAACAAAGGTACATATTGAGCCTATTACCGATATTCTGGAAAAGGGGTATATCCCCGTTGTGTCAACCCTTGGGTGCGACAGCGAGGGAAACACCTACAATATTAACGGCGACACCGCCGCCGCCCACATATCCGGCGCTTTGGGCGCAGAGCGGCTTATAATGATGACGGATATTGCAGGGGTTCTGAAAGACAGAAACGACCCTTCCTCGCTGATTTCGGAAATAAGCATCAGCGAAGCTGACAAGCTCTACAAAGAGGGAATTATTTCGGACGGAATGATTCCCAAGGTAAACTGCTGTATCGAAGCTCTGAAAAAAGGCGTTAAAAACGTGGTTGTAATGGACGGGCGGGTGCCCCACTCAATCCTTATGGAGCTTCTTACCAACGAGGGTGCAGGCACTATGTTTACGGAGAAACGGGATATGACAATAAAAGAAAAAGACAGCACATATATAGCGGGAACCTACAACAGATTCCCCGTAGTTCTTTCCCACGGAAAAGGCTCCGTGGTATGGGACGAAAACGAGAAGGAATATATCGACATGGGCTCGGGCATAGGCGTCACTTCCTTCGGCTATGCGGACGACAGGTGGCAGGAGGCAGTTTCCGAGCAGTCTTCAAAGCTCCAGCACGCTTCAAACCTTTATTACACGGAGCCATGTGCGGTTTTAGCCGAAAAGCTCTGCGAGAAAACGGGAATGAGCAAGGTATTTTTCTCAAATTCCGGTGCTGAAGCCAACGAATGCGCCGTAAAGGCGGCGAGAAAGTATTCCGCCGAGAAAAAGGGGGCGGACTGCTACACTATCGTAACTCTGAAAAACAGCTTTCACGGCAGAACACTTACCACCCTTGCCGCAACGGGTCAGGACAAATTCCATGAGCTGTATAATCCCCTTACCCCGGGCTTTATCAGCGTTGACGCTGAAAACATCTACGAGCTTGAGGCTGTTGGTGCGTCCAACAAAATTGCCGGTATTATGATAGAGTGTGTTCAGGGCGAGGGCGGTGTCAATGCGCTGAAAAAATCCTTTGTAAACGAGGTGTTCGAGTACGCTCAGTCCCACGATATTCCCTTTATTGCCGACGAGGTGCAGACGGGTAACGGAAGAACGGGCAAGCTGTATTCCTACATGAATTACGGCATAAAGCCGGATATTGTGTCTACCGCAAAGGGGCTTGCAGGGGGACTTCCCCTTGGCGCAACGATTTTGGGCGAAAAGGTTCGGGACGTGTTCTCACCCGGAGACCACGGCTCCACCTTCGGCGGAAACCCCGTGTGCTGTGCCGCCGCCGTGTCGGTTCTTGACCGAATTGACGAAAGTCTTCTGGCTGAGGTTAATGAAAAGAGCAAGTATTTGTTTGAAACGCTGGGAAGCGCAAAGGGCATTGAGTCCGTCAGCGGAATGGGACTTATGATAGGAATAAAAACCGTAAAGCCGGCGTCGCAGGTTGTAAAGGAATGCATGGACAAGGGCGTTTTGTGCCTGACGGCGAAGGACAAGGTAAGGCTTCTGCCTGCGCTGAACATACCCATGAGCCTTTTGAAAAAGGCGGCGGAAGTAATTAAAACCGTCTGCGGCGACATATGAGAGGGAGAGAAAAATGAACTTAAAGGGAAAACACTTTTTGAAGCTGCTTGATTTTACGCCTGAGGAAATTTCCGGACTTCTTGATCTGGCGGCAGACCTGAAGGCAAAGAAAAAGGCGGGGGTTGCCCACAGATACTGCGAAGGAAAGAATATCGCACTTATTTTTGAAAAAACCAGTACAAGAACAAGATGCTCCTTTGAGGTGGCGGCAATCGATTTGGGTATGCACCCCACCTATCTTGAGCCCACAGGCTCCCAAATAGGCAAAAAAGAGAGCATTGCGGATACGGCACGGGTGCTGGGACGCATGTTTGACGGCATAGAGTACAGAGGCTTCGGTCAGGAAATCGTGGAGGAGCTTGCAAAATACGCAGGCGTTCCCGTGTGGAATGGGCTGACAAACGAGTTCCACCCCACGCAGATTTTGGCGGATTTTCTGACAATCCGGGAACATTTCGGCACTCTTTCCGGCAAAAAGCTTGTGTATATGGGCGACGCCCGTTACAACATGGGAAATTCCCTTATGGTGGGCTGTGCAAAAATGGGCATGAATTTCGTTGCCTGCGCCCCGAAGGAATATTTTCCCGACGCCGCTCTTGTGGCAGAGTGCGAGAAAATCGCAAAGGAAACGGGAGCCACTCTCAGCTTTGAGGAGGACCCCGTGAAAGCCACCGAAAACGCAGACGTTATTTATACGGACGTTTGGGTGTCAATGGGCGAGCCGGACGAGGTTTGGGAAAAGCGTATAAAGGACCTTTCCCCGTACCGTGTTACCGCCGAGCTTATGAAAAACGCAGGAAAGCAGTGCCGCTTTATGCACTGCCTGCCCGCCTTCCACGACCTTAACACCGCCGTGGGAAAACAGATTTACGAAAAATTCGGAATCACCTGCATGGAGGTGACCGACGAAATGTTTGAAAGCGAGCAGTCCATAGTCTTTGACGAGGCGGAAAACCGCATGCATACCATAAAGGCGGTTATGGCGGCAACCCTGTGATTTCAATATAAAAAAGCCCCTGTCAGCAGTACGCTGACAGGGGCTTTTTAGATTTGAAAGAGGAAGAAACTATTGATCGTCGCTATTTCCGTGCAACAGAAAATATTGTCTTTGACAATCAAATAATGCGTAAATACGCAAAATTATTCGATGTAATATTGACTTGCATATAGGGATATGCTATAATGAGAGCGTAAAAGTGCGTAAATACGCAAAATTATTCGATGAGGTATGTGCTATGATTGAAAGAAAAAAGTATCTCGAAAAGTTAATCAGCAAAAAGGAGAACGGATTGGTTAAGGTTATTACCGGTATCAGACGATGCGGTAAATCTTATTTGCTGTTCAATATATATAAGGGCTATTTGAAGTCAATCGGAGTAGCGGATGAATGTATCATTTGCCTCGCTCTTGATGATGACGAAAATATCAGGTACCGTAATCCCCTTGAACTCGGCAAGTATATTCGCAGTCTGACTTCCGATGAGAGCAAGACTTATTATGTTTTCCTTGACGAAATTCAGAAGGTTGTTACCATACAGAATCCGTATATTGAAGGTGTTGAGGATAAGATTGGTTTCGTGGATGTAGTGCTTGGACTCATGAAGCACGACAATATTGATGTATATGTAACCGGCAGTAACTCGAAAATGCTGTCCTCCGATATTCTTACCGAATTCCGCGGTCGCGGCGATGAAATCAGAGTGAGTCCCCTTTCCTTTTCAGAGTTTTATAATGCTTTTGAGGGTGAGAAGCATGGCGCTTGGCAGGAGTATTTCACCTACGGCGGTCTCCCTCTTGTAATGTCCAAAAAGAGCCATGAAGAGAAAGCAAAATACCTGCAATCGCTGTTTGACGCAATCTATATCAGCGACATTATGGACAGAAATAAGCTTGTGTACGAAAAATCGGTGCTTGACGATATTCTGAACATAGTATCTTCTTCCGTTGGCTCGCTTACTAACGCTAATAAGATTGCCAACACCTTTAAGAGTGCAAAGCAGATGAATATCGGCTCGCCCACCGTCAGCAGATATCTCGATTATTTCATTGATGCGTTTCTGCTCTACAAAGCCGAACGCTATGATGTTAAGGGCAGAAAATATATCGGTTCGCCCCTTAAATACTATTTCAGCGATGTGGGACTTCGCAATGCACGACTGAATTTCCGTCAGCAAGAAGAAAATCACATTATGGAAAACATTATTTATAATGAGCTTTGCGGTCGTGATTTCAGTGTAGATGTCGGCGTGGTTGAGTATTGCTATAAGGATGCGGAAAAGAAGAGCAAACGCACTCAGCTTGAAATCGACTTTGTCGCCAACAAGGGAAGCAAAAAGTATTATATCCAGTCGGCATTGACCGTCGCAGATGAAGAAAAGCGCGAGCAAGAGATAAATTCCTTAAAGCGTGTCGGTGATTCCTTTAAGAAAATTGTTGTAGTCAAAGACAACATTATCCCTTGGCACGATGATGACGGCATTCTCTACATCGGCATTGAACAATTTTTGCTTGATGAAACCGCGATGGATGGGTAATTCCATAAAGGCGGTTATGGCGGCAACCCTGTAAGGGTCAAAGGTTTACAATATGAGAAATAGCCCCTGTCAGCTTACTGTTGACAGGGGCTATTTCTGCAATTTTATCTTCTGTCCCGTCTGCCGCCGAACAGAATGATCAGGCGGAAAATCTGCAAAAGCACGCTGATAACTCCCGCAACATATGTGAG
>JAQXKW010000187.1 GCA_029010655.1 Clostridia bacterium
GGCTGGAACTATATTTTGCTCACCTTCCGTGCGGCTCACCCCGCAGTTGAGTATTCCTTCACCCATTTTCTCGGTATGAAGCAGGGGTACATCTATATCTGGATTCCCAACGGATTTCCGCTTATAACCCTGATTTTAGCGTCGCTCCTTACTATGAGAGTATTCCCCGAGGAAAGACATCAGAAAACAGATATGCTTCTGTATTCCCTCCCCATAAGCGCAGGGAAAATAGTAATGGGCAAGTATCTTGCATTGGTTGCAATATTTGCGCTCCCCTTTATTGAATTTTTGGTATCTCCCCTTATTACGGGACTGTACGGAAGTGTAAACTACGCCGCCGCATACGGCGCAATACTTGCATATTTCCTTTTGGGCTGTGCAATAATTGCCGTGTGCATGTTCGTTTCCTCTCTTACGGCAAATCAGGTGGTGTGCGCAGTTGCGGGTATTGCCGCAGTTCTCGTTATATATTTCCTGCCTCAGCTTGGGGACTCCTTCTCCGAAGCGCCACTCGCCTCTTTGGTAATTCTTATTATTCTTTCTGCCGTAGCGGCGCTTATCGTGTATGCGTCAACGAAAAACGTGACGGTTTCCGCCATAGTTTTTGCAGTTCTTGCGGCAGGAGAATTTGTTATCTATTTCGTTAAGTCCGAGTGGTACGAGGGACTTGCGGGAAAGCTTATTTCCTCCCTCGGTCTTTTCGATAAAATGACCGATTTTGCAAACGGCGTGGTAGATATAAGCACCTATGTGTATTATATCAGCTTTGCGGCGCTGTTTGTGTTCTTCACCGTCCAGTCTTTTGAAAAAAGACGTTGGAATTAAGGAGGCGCCTGATGAAAAACAAGAAAATTCTGAAAATAGGCGCATACAGCGTCGCACTTTCCGCAATAGTTCTGGCGGTGGTTATAGCGGTAAATCTTTTTGTGGGACAGCTTCCCTCGTCAGTTTTAAGACCTGACCTTACTCCCGAAAAGCTCACAACGGTAAGCGATGAGTCCATGGAAATCCTTAACGGCATTAAGGACGACGTAACGGTATACTATATTGTAACCGGCGGCGGAGAGGACCCGCAGATAGAGGGGCTTCTCAATAGATATGCGGACGCCTCCGATAAAATCACCGTAACAAAGGTGGATCCCGTATCAAAGCCCAACTTTGCAAGCGAATATACCTCTCAGACCCTTTCCAACAACAGCCTGATTTTCGTTACCGACAAGAGAAGCACCGTTGTTGACGGCTCGGAGCTTTATAAATACGAAATCGTAGGTCAGGAGGGCACCTACTATACGGAGAGCGAGTATAACAGTATAGCTCAGCAGTATTACTATTCAACGGGCTCTGCCCCCGAAGCAACCCAGTATTTCTTCGGAGAAAATGAGATAACCGGCGCCGTGGACTACGTTACCGGAGATAAAATTCCCGTTATGTACGCCCTTACGGGTCACGGGGAGACAGATATATCGTCGGGCGCCTTCGGCGGACTTGTCCGTGACGAAAATATCGAAATAAAGAGCCTGTCTCTGGCGGCAGGAGAAACCTCCGCAGTTCCCCAGGACGCCGACGCCGTGCTTATTAACGCACCTACAAACGATATAAACGACGCAGAGGCAGACGCGCTTATTTCATATATCGACAACGGCGGAGACGTTATCCTGCTTACCATGTTTGAAAAAGCAACGGCAGACGCAGTTCCCAATCTTGCAAAGGTCTGCGACCATATGGGGCTTGAGGCCTACGGGGATATTATCGCCGACGCCGATTCAAACCATTACTACACCTATCCCTTCTATATTCTTCCCGATATTACGGGCAACGGCTTTTCATCTCTTATGAGCAATACGGGAGTATATCTCTTTATGCCGGTCAGCCACGCTATCGAGATTACAGGCACAAATGCAGACGTGGAAACCTATTCCATTGCCCGCACCTCCGACAGCGCATATATCTATACTGAGGAAAATGCCAACAATCCCGACTCTGCGGAAAAGAATATGTATTCCACCGCATACCAGTCGGTACAGCCCGAGGGCGGCTCCCTTATATGGTTCGGCACGCCCAATATAATCGACGACAGCTTTGTGAACTACGGAAATGCAGAGCTTTTCCTGGCGGCGCTTCGCTCCGTTTGCGAAAAGACCACCTCCGTTTCCATTATCGGAAAGCCCATTACCTCCTCGTATCTTGAGGTAACGGAGGGCAGTATGAATATGTGGACGGCGGTATTTGCAATAGTAGTTGTTGCGGTAACCGTGTCCGGCATTGCCGTATTCGCAGTAAGAAGACGTAAGTAAAAACTATGAAGAAAAAGACCAGAAAAATGCTCGCCCCCGTAATCCTGCTTGTGGTTTTGGCGGCGTTAATCGCAGGATATTTCATGCTGACGTCCTATAACGACCAAAAGGCAAAAGAGGCGTAAACGGACGGTAATGAGACGGAAAAAATCGCCGTGCTGGATAAATCAAAAGCGACCATGACACAGCTCTCAATCGGCGACGGAGACTTAAAGTTTTCTTATGTTAATGATAAGTGGCTTTGGGACGGGGACGAAAGGTTCCCTCTTGACAAAGAGCAGCTGTCGGAAATGGAGCAGACATTAAACAAGGTTTCGGCAGAAGCGAAGGTCAGCGAGCCGGGAGAGCTTTCGGAATACGGACTTTCGGAGCCGTCTCTTACGGTTGACGCGGAGTATTCCGACGGCACGTCGTACACCTATAAATTCGGTGACGTAAACGATTTTAACGGCTATCAGTATTTCGCCGTTACCGGCGACAGTAATGTGTATATGCTGGACCAGGCGGTAGCCGAGATTTTCAAAACCGATATAAAATCCCTTTTTGAAAAAGAGGATTGCGCCTTGGTTTCCGATTCGGTGCAGGCGGATAAGGTAACGTCAATTCTTATAGAAACGGCGGAAAAGTCCAACGAGATTACCGACGGGGACGGAATAAAAGAGCTGTTCACGCCTTTTTATGCCATGAATCTCAGCAGCTGGGAGGACTACTACGCCGACAGCGAGGAAATGGCAAAGGTCTACGGCATAGGAGAGGGCTCAACGAAGATAACCCTCAGCTATACCGTCACCGAGACCGCTGCGGACACGGACGGAAACAGCACAACGGTTAAGGTGCCCCGCACCTATACGGTGCTTTTGGGCAATTTCTTTGAGACGGACGAGACGGACGAGGACGGAAATCCCGTGAACGGGTATTTCTACACGCAGGAGGGCTCTACCGTGGTGTATTCCGTCACCGAAGATAAGGTGAATTCCGTGCTTGAATTTTTGGATTATACGCCTGAGGAAGAGGAGTAAAAAATGTTTTTCGACAAAATTGAAAACCTGAGAAAGTATGCGGCAGTCTGCCCGAGGCTTCATGTTGCCGCAGACTTTCTTGAAAAAAACGAGCTGAAAGAACTGCCCTTGGGCAGAATTGACCTTGCAGACGGCGTGTTTGTGAATGTGCAGGAGTATGAGACATACCCCGCCCCCGACAAATGGGAGGCACACAGAAAATATGCGGATCTGCAGATAGTTGTTACAGGGGACGAGCGCATGGACGGCGCTCCCATATCCGACGCCGAGGGCGGCAACGGGTACAGCGAGGAGTACGATTTCGAGCTGTTCGATACCTGTACCGGCGCCTTTGCTTCCGTGTACGGAACGCCCGGAGTTTTCGTGTGGTTCGGACCCGAGGACGCTCACCGTCCCGGATTGCGCCATAATACGGTAAAAGTCAAAAAAGCCGTCTTCAAGATTCCTGTGTAATCAGAAGGGGAAGGCTGTAAAGAAATAACAGGTGGGTGTGCTTTGGCACACTCACCTGTTATTTG
>JAQXKW010000188.1 GCA_029010655.1 Clostridia bacterium
GCCGCAGGCATCAGCGTTACAAAGAATAAGTATCTGTTCATAACCTTGGGATCTGCTATTGCGGGTCTCGGCGGACTTTACTATATTATGGACAGAAGCTCGGGAACGCAGTTTGCGGAAGCGGCTATCGATTCCTTCGGCTGGCTTTCCGTCGCCCTTGTAATTGCCTCCGTGTGGAAGCCGCTGTTTGCTATCGTAGGCTCCTTCATTTTCGGCGGACTGTCAATAATGGACGCACAGCTGAAAACCCTGTCTCTGTCACAGCAGAAGCTGTTCGCGCTTGTGCCCTTCCTTATAACCGTAATAGTCCTCATAGTTGTAAGCATGCTGAAGCTGAAAGACAATCAGCCCCCCGCAAGCTTGGGACTTCCTTATTTCAGAGAGGATAGATAGAACCTTTTGTTTTAATAAAAAAAACTGATGCGGCATCAAATGTTTTGCTCTTGATGTCGCATCAGTTTTTTTGCTATTAAATTTATTATATTACTGTTCCTTTAACCAGTCAAGAATGCAGGAAAGACTGTCAGCATTCACCCGGTTTCCGCCGTCTCTGAGCAGAGACAGCATATCTTCCTCCTCGGGCGTGCGGTTTTCCTTTTCCGCAAGACTTTTTCCTGCGGTGTTTGCCATTACTTTCATCATAAACTTGTAAATTCCGTGAAGCTTTGTTATGTCAAAGCCGCCCTGTAAGGTGAAAATCGGCAGATCCTTCGGTGGGGTGTTCGCTTTTTTTACGTCCTCCGTCTGCGAGCCGGTAGCTCCCATACCCACGCCGCAGAGCGCACAGATTTTATACTTCTTTTCGGCTTTTTTATAGCCCTGCACCTTGCCTGCCATAAGCCAGCCCATGTAAATTACAGGCGAGCCCACAGCGCTGTTTTCGCTTAAAGCATATACGGGCAGTCCCGTTTTCTCTCCCAAAAGAGCCGCATACTCTGCCGTATGTCCGGCGTTGGAGGTGTAAACTATTGCGGTCGGTTTCATTTGATTTCTCCTTTAATTTTCAGGATTGGAGGGAATGATAATTGCGGCAATTATATATGCTATAACGCCGCTTCCTCCCAAAGCGCAGAACAGCACCCACGCAAGCCGTACCAGAGTGGGGTCGGCGTTGAAATACTCCGCAATTCCTCCGCAAACTCCGCACAGCATCTTACTGCGGTTTGATTTATAGAGCCTTTTGTCCATTGTATATCTCCTTTACAGATGAATTAACAAATCAAAATTTTCGGACGGACGGTTATCTCCCGTTCTCACCGATTAAAAACTCACTGCGGTACCGGGAGGGAGTTATCCCCTCGGATTTTTTAAACACCTTTGTGAACACACGGTAGTCTCCGTAGCCGCATCGGTCTGCAATTTCGGCAATGGCTAAGTCCGTTGAAATCAGCAGCTTTTTTGCCTGCTCCATGCGTATATTGGTAAGATACGCCAAAAAATTAACGCCGATTTCGGTTTTGAAAAGCTGACTTATATACTGTGAGCTTAAATGAAAATTATCAGCCAAAACCGCAAGGCTTATATCCTCTTCCAAATGCTCCTGCATGTAGCGGGTAATACCGTGAATTGCACGTTCCTCCTCCTGCTGACGGGGCTGTGCCGCCGTGCGGCTTCTGAACATGGAAATTTTCAGATTGTCAATACAGCTTCCGAATTCCCCGTAATCCACGGGCTTCAGAATATAGTCGGTGATTTGGAGCCGAAGCGCTTTGCGGCAGTAGGAAAAATCGTCGTAGCCGGATACTATTACAAACGCCATTTGAGGGTATTTCAGCTTTGCGGTTTCAATAACCTTCAACCCGTTCATAATGGGAATATTAATATCCATAATTACAATATCTGGATAAAGAGCGTCGATTTTGCTGAGAGCATCCATGCCGTCGGAGGCTTCTCCCACCACCTGACAGTCATGAGCTTCCCAGTCAAACAGCTTTTTGAAGCCCTCCCGTATCATAATTTCGTCATCTACCAGCAGAACACGCAGTTTTTCCATTCATATCCTCCCGAGAAACACACCCGTAGCTATGACGCCCGTTGCGATTGCTCATATGCTCCATATACAAATTATATCAAACAGAAAAGGCTGATAAAAGTGGCAGAATATATAAAAATGTGTTAATTTTATAGAAAAATCAGCGTTCTGCGGCGGGACACACGAAAAAACGCCGCCGTGTTTATAACGCCGGCGGCATTTTCTTCTTATTCGTCACCGTCTTCCACACGGTCAAAATCCGAATCCTCGTCGTGGTCGTCGTCGATAAAGTTCTCCCGAACCGTGACACGGCGGCGAAGCCGTTCTTCTTCAACCATATCGGAAAGCATTTCCTTTACATCCTTTGGATTTTTAATACGCTTAATATCAAACTCGGGGCTTGTTTTGTCGCCGGAGCAGCAGTGAATTGTGCCCAGACCGAAAATACGCTCTCCCAGAGTGCGCTTTAAGGAAATGTCGGTAATGCGGTAAAGCCTGATTTCTTCCTCGCTGCGGGAGAAAAAGCCCGTGTCGATTATGAGCTTTTCTTCCTGAAGACAGTAGCGGGTGAAAGACCAAGGGAGCCCGAAAACGGTGCGCTTTCGGTCCTTCCATACATATTCTGACATAATGTTATCTCCTTTCGACGGCAGAATCATCCGAAAACCGTATTATCAATTCTATATAACATTATACAGAAGTAATTTAATAAATCAAGAGCATTAGTCCGATTTTTTCATAAGGTCGGCAATTGTAACACTGCCGAGATAGTCGTTAATGCGCCTGTCAAGCTCTCTCCACATGGGTATAGTTCGACAGTCCGCAATGTGGTCGCAGGGAGCGGCGCCGCATTCAAGACAGGCAACCGGCGCCAGCGTTCCCTCGGTTATCAGTAGTATATCTCTGACCTTATAATCTTCAGGCTCTTTTGTAAGGCGGTATCCGCCCCCCTTACCGTGTACTCCCTCAATAAGTCTTTCGGAAACAAGGAGAGGAAGAATTTTTTCCAGATATTTCAGAGAAATACGCTGGCGAGCGGCAATTTCCTTCATGGCTGTAAAACCGCCGTCGCTGTGTTCTGCAAGGTCAATAAGTACACGCAGGGCGTACCTGCCCCTTGTGGAAATAAGCATTATATGTCACCCGTTTCCGTTTGAAAAATTAATCAGTCAGCAAATAAAGGTGTGGAAAGATAGCGGTCGCCCGTGTCGGGAAGGAGGACTACGATATTTTTCCCTTTGTTTTCGGGGCGCTTTGCAAGCTCAATTGCCGCCCATACAGCCGCACCCGAGGAAATTCCCACAAGCACGCCCTCGCTCTTTCCGATACGCTTGCCTGTTGCAAAAGCGTTGTCGTTTGAAACCGTTATAATCTCATCATAAACATTTGTGTTCAGTACATCGGGAACAAAGCCTGCGCCGATACCCTGAATTTTATGTGCGCCGGCAACGCCCGTTGAAAGAACGGCAGAGCTTTCAGGCTCAACGGCAACAACCTTTACGCCGGAATTTTTGCTTTTCAGATATTCGCCCACGCCGGTAACGGTTCCGCCCGTGCCGACACCTGCAACAAAAATGTCAACGGCGCCGTCTGTGTCCTCCCATATTTCGGGACCGGTTGTAGCTCTGTGGATTGCAGGGTTAGCAGGGTTTACAAACTGACCGGGAATAAAGCTGTCGGGGATTTCGTCAGCCAGCTCCTGAGCCTTTGCAATAGCGCCCTTCATGCCCTTTGCACCCTCGGTAAGAACAAGCTCTGCGCCGTATGCCTTCATAAGCTGACGACGCTCAACGCTCATGGTTTCGGGCATAACAATAATAATGCGGTAGCCCCTTGCGGCGGCAACGCTTGCAAGTCCGATTCCCGTGTTTCCCGAGGTAGGCTCAATGATTACGGAGCCTTCTTTCAGAAGCCCCTTTGCCTCTGCGTCGTCAATCATGGCTTTTGCAATACGGTCCTTAACGGAGCCTGCGGGATTAAAGTATTCCAGCTTTGCAAGAACCTTTGCGGAAAGCGCTTCTTCTTTTTCAATATGGGTCAGCTCAAGCAGAGGTGTTTTTCCGATAAGCTGATCGGCGGTTGTATAAATGTTACTCACGGTTTTTCTCCTTGTTTGTTATTTTACGGCTTCAAATCCGTGGCTGAGATCTGCAATTATATCGTCAATGTGCTCCGTTCCGATGGAAAGACGAACTGTGGTAGGTCTTATTCCTGCGGCGAGAAGCTCCTGCTCGTTTAACTGAGAATGGGTAGTTGAGGCAGGATGAATAACAAGGCTTTTAACGTCGGCTACGTTTGCAAGCAGGGAGAACAGCTCAAGACTCTCCGTAAACTTCTTTGCAGTCTCGGCGTCGCCCTTAATGTCAAAGGTGAAAATCGAACCTGCGCCGTTGGGGAAATAGCTGTCATACAGCTCTTTTTGCCGACCGGTGGAAAGGGAAGGGTGATTAACTCTTTCAACCTGAGGATGATTTTTCAGGAAATCCACAACCTTCAGCGCATTTTCAACGTGCCGTTCAACACGCAGAGACAGGGTTTCAAGTCCCTGCAAAAGCAGGAACGAGTTGAAAGGCGAAATAGTTGCGCCCTGGTCTCTCATGAGAGTGGTGCGGAGCTTCATAATGTATGCAATATTTCCGCAGGCTTCAGTAAACACAACGCCGTGGTAAGATGGGTTGGGCTTTGAAAGTCCGGGGAATTTGTCGTTCTGCGCCCAGTCGAATTTTCCGCTGTCAATAACAACGCCGCCCATAACGGTTCCGTGGCCGCCGATAAACTTTGTTGCGGAGTGCACTACAATATCTGCGCCGTGCTCAATGGGGCGGATAAGGTACGGAGTGGCAAAGGTGCTGTCAACTATAAGGGGAATACCGTGCCTGTGGGCAATTTCGGCGATTTTTTCAATGTCGATAACGTCCGAATTGGGATTTCCCAGAGTTTCCGCATATAAAAGCTTTGTGTTTTCGAGAATTGCTTTTTCAAAATTCTCAGGCTCGGAAGGGTCTACAAAGGTGCATGAAATGCCCTGTTCCTTTAAGGTGTTTGCAAACAAATTGTAGGTGCCTCCGTAA
>JAQXKW010000189.1 GCA_029010655.1 Clostridia bacterium
CGTCAACGGGACCGACTCTGTAATCACGGCTGTCGGTGGAGTTGTTTCTGTTGTCTCCCATTACAAACACACTGCCCTCGGGAACAACATAGGTCATTTCGCTTTTCAGATAAGGCTCCTTTTTCGTAAAGCTCTGGTCAAGAACCTCCGATTTTCCCGTCTTGTCGGTTACGGTAACCGTGCCGTCTGCGGAAATGTGAACCGTTTCACCGCCTAAAGCGATAATTCTCTTAACAAGTGGTTTTTTGAGCTGTTCCGTATCAAGGGACGTGTTCTGGAGAACCACAATATCACCTGCGGCGGGCTTGTAGAACAAATCGGACACCACCAGGTACTGACCGTCCAGGAGCGTATCGTTCATAGAGCCGCCGTCAACTCTCGTAAGCCTTGCCACAAAGGAGAAAAAGAGAATAATGCAGGTCATGCAAACAGTAAACACCTCAAGAAAATCGAAAAACCAGTCGATTGTCTTTCGTGCTTTTTCGTCTTTTTCCGACAGCTCATCATCGTCAGATACATAGCTGTTTTCCCCGTTTTCGCTGTCCTCAAGCTCGCTGAAAAGCTCGTCAAGGGAGTCGTAATTATTAAGAAGCTCGTTTTTTGTTACGTCCTCAGCTTCGGAAAACGCAGAGGGGAAAAGCTCCTCACTGTCAAGCTCCCGAAGCTCAGGGTCTGCGGAAAGACCGTCCTCTTCCGCTTCGGCACCGTCCAAGGTGTCTGCGAAATCTTCTTCCGAAGAAATATCCTCGTCGGTTTCCTCGTAAGGCACACCGTAAGAGCTATCCTGAGCTGATTCGGCGACGTCCTCCGCAGTATCCTCATCGGGCTTTGCCGCATACTCTGCGGGGGTTTCCTCGGCGAAAAAGTCCTCCGTGCCGCCGTCAGCCTTAGCCGCATTTTCGGCGTTTTCAAAAATCGGAGTGCTTTCCCTGCGGAAATCCGAGTTTCTCTCACGCATAACCTGCTTCTGACTGCGGTTTGGGTCGGTGAAGCCCAGAGCGATACCCCGTTCCTTGTTTTCCGTTTCAATGGCTTTTTCAAGCTCCTCAGGGGTCATATCGTATTTTTCGGGGAAATAGCCCTTCAGGGAAGAGTATATATCCTCGTTTTGAGTTGCTTTTCTGTCTTCCATTAGATCGCCTTTCGTAAGGTCAGCCTTTTATCATAAGGTCAAGCAGCGTGCTTCCGTCGTCAATAACCGTGGGAAGCGCCGCGGCAGTTTTTTCGTTGTAGGTTTCGGGACCTTTTTCTTCCTTTCTGCTGTCGTACATGAAGAAGGGAACATACTCGTGGGAATGTGTTCTTATCTCGATAGGTGTTGGATGGTCGGGAAGAACGAGAATTCTAAAATCCTCTCCGGAGTTTTTGAGATACTCGTAAACCGGACCGAGAATGAGACTGTCGATTTTCTCAACGCTCAGAACCTTGTACTCGGTTTCTCCTCTGTGACCGCATTCGTCCGGCGCTTCAACGTGGACGTAAACAAAATCTGCGCCCTCCTCAAAGCACTTTATTGCGGCGTCTGCCTTTCCCGTGTAGTTTGTGCGGTAATTGCCCGTAGCGCCCTCCACGTCAACTACCTTCATGCCGGCACATATGCCGATTCCCTTAATAAGGTCAACGGCGGAAATAATTGCACCGTTAATGCCCCACTTTTCACGGAAAGAGGGAAGTGCGGGCTTTGCACCGGGGCTCCACAGCCATGCGGAGTTGCCGGGGCGTAAGCCTTTTGCCCTGCGGGCAACATTTACGGGGTGATTTTCAAGAATTTCGTAGCTCTTTTTCTGGAATTCGAGAAATTCTCTCCCGCCGTCATCCTCACGGGGAAGGTAGTCGCCGATGCGCCTGCCTATTATATCGTGGGGGCGGTTGAAATTATATGTCTGAGAGGCGTTCTTCCACAGCAGGCAGTGCCTGTAGCTGACGCCTGTATAAAGATGTCTCTGTTCGTTTGCAAGCCCGGCGTTCAAAGCCTTAATAAGCTCGTCTGCCTCCTCCGTTGTAATCTCGTCGGAGGAATGGTCAAGCATTATGCGATCCTCATATCGGTCCTCGTCCTCGGAAATGCTTACAATATTACAGCGGATTGCCGTATCGTCGTCAGCCATTGTAAGCCCCATGCTCATAGCCTCCAAAGGGGAGCGACCCTTTGAGTAAACGGCGGGGTTGTAGGAGAGAATGGCAAGATTTGCGGTGTCGCTTTCGGGAACCATCCCCACGGGAACATTGAGAACCGTTCCGCAGAGGGATTTTTTGCACAGAGCGTCCATGTTGGGCTTTTTTGCCGCCTCCATGGGTGTTTTGCCCGAAAGCTCGGGAATGGGACGGTCAGCCATACCGTCGGGAATTAAAACGAAGTATTTCATGTATTTGCCTTTCATTTTGCTGTCTTGAATAATCCATAATATTCTAACATAAATGCGGGGAATTTTCAACCTCTTTATTATATGTTTTTAAGTTTTTCTGCGTATTTTATGCACCTCAGAAAAATATTTCAAAAAATATCAAAAAAATCGTAAAAAGTACTTGCAAAAGCTTTTTGAATGTGGTATTATACCCGATGTATGAGATTGTTCGCTGAGGCACCCTCTCAGGCTGATGCGACGCTTTTATTTTAATCAGGAGGATGAAAATGCCTAACATTAAAAGTGCAAAAAAGCGCGTAAAAGTTACTGCGGCTAAAACTCTTCGCAACAAGATGTTCAAGAGCCAGATGAAGACAACTGTCAAGAAATTCTATGCAGCAGTAGAAAGCGGCGACAAGGCAGCAGCTGCAGAGGCTTACAAGGCAGCAGTTGTTATTATTGATAAGGCCGCTGCCCGCAATGTTATTCATAAGAATGCGGCGGCACACAAGAAGAGTCAGTTCACACTGGCGCTTAACAAGCTTGCGTAAAAACTAAAGAATGCAAAATCACCTGCGCCATGCTCCGGCTCGGGTGATTTTTGCGTTAGCGGTGCATCTTTCATACTGTTTTGTTCTCAATTCTATTGACAAACCGTTTTAGGTAGGTTATAATAGGAAAGCCTTGAGGGTGTAGCTCAGCTGGTCAGAGTGTCTGCTTGACATGCAGAAGGTCGGTGGTTCGAACCCACTCATCCTCACCAGAAAAAAGCACGCGAAAGCGTGCTTTTTTCAATGAAGTGTTCCGCTGTGCGGAACACTTTGCATCACTGCTCCGCCGTGAACACGGCAAGCGCTTCACATTTTGCCATATGGCAAAATGCATCACATCAGCGTTAGCTGATGCTTCACTAAAAGAAAAGTATTTAAGATGTTTGCATTTTGATGTTGTAAGCACAGAAATCGCACGCGAAAGCGTGCTTTTTTCTGTACTTTTCTCTTTTCTCTCACTGTATTCTCTTTTAACTCCCCATCAAGGCGGACGGCAATTTGTCCGTAAATCCCCGCTTGTAAAACTGTGCAGAATGTGGTATAATTACGTCGAATCTTTGCTTTTCGGGAGCATAAGAACCGTATATAATGCGGCAAATACTGCGATTTCCACGGCGGTTCCGCCTATGTAGATGCGTCCCGTAATAAATCTGAGTATAAGGCAAAGAATTGCCGCCGTCAGCGCAGGACGCAAAATCCATGACGCCCTGAAACGGAGATTTGTGACGGAGATCGTTTTTCCTATACTCAATGCGGCGTTGATACATTCCGAGGTGTAAATACATACCACATATCCCATAACGCCCATGCGGGGCACCAACAGCATTACGATTATCAGGCTGAGAGAGGCGTCAAGAATATTGACCTTCATGCAGTAAAGCTGTTCGCCCATGCCCTTGAGAATTGAATCCACCGTTGTGTCCAGATACATAATGGGAACGAGTGCGGCGAGAAAAACTATATATTTTCCTGCGTCGGTGTTCCCGTAAACGGAAAGCCCCAGACCGTGACCGAAGGTCACAAATATTGCGGCGGCGCCTATTGAAAAGGTCATGCAAAAGCTGACGGCTCGCTCTGCGGTTTTTGCAATCTCCTGCTTTTGTCCGAGAGCCGAAAACTCCGAAAGCTCAGGAATGAGCAGGGAGGAGAATGCGCTGGTGACGGAGGAGGGAAACAAAATAAGCGGCAAGGTCATTCCCTGGAGCACGCCGTATGACGAAAGTGCGGCGGCGCTGTCGGAGCCGAATTTGCGAAGCCCTCTGGGAATTGCCACATGCTCCGCACAGGTCAGCCCCTGGCGCACATACGAGCCCAGTGCCACGGGGAATGCGATTTGTATAACGCTTTTAAGTCCGGAAATCCGTCTGGGCAGCTCGGCATCGCTTTTTTTGCCGGCAGACTTTGTTTTGTCCGTAATGTATAAAAGAAACGAGGTTATCATGGAGCCGCCCTCTGCGGCGGCGGAGCCGCCTACCACGGCGAGACAGGCGTATTCCACCCCCTTCGGTGCGATAATAATAAGTGCGGCGGAGGTTATGGTAATTTTAATAAACTGCTCCGTCAGGGTCACTATTGCGTTTTTGTATATTTTTCTGAGCCCCGTAAAATATCCGGCAAGGGCCGATGACAGAGAAATAGCGGGAAGTGCGGCGGCGAGGAGCCGCAGAGAGGATACGGTTCGTATATCCGCAAGCACATGAACGCCGATTTGCTCGGAAAGGCTGTAAAGCAGTATGCCGGAAAGCAGTCCGAAAAACAGAGAATATACGGCACAGCCTGTCATGTCCCGTCTCATAATGCGGCGGGTGGTTGCGCCGTCGTATCCCCTCGCCTCGCACAGCGCAAGCCTTTTTGAGGTAATTCTGACCGCCGCCAGATTGACTCCGGACACGGCAAGAGTTACGGCGAAGGTGTATACGCTCATAACCAAGGTGAAAAGTCCCACAGCCTCCGTCCCTATTTTTCTGGTGACGTATGCGTTAAAGCTTACGGTGACGGCACGTATCACCACGGAGACTGCTGACAGAAGTATTGAATTTAAGATATATTTTTTTTGCCTTTCCATATGATTCCCCCCATAGATGTCGGGATGCTTGCCATACGTTAATCATATGCAAAAGGACATAATTTCTGAACTGATTGTATTATGCAAACTATTGACGATGCGCTGAAAAAACTGAAAAAATCCTCTTTCCGCAGTAAATTTCATTTGTCTTTTGCGGAGAAAGAGTATTATAATAAAAATGGCGATGACGAAATATGCCGCCACGCGCGGGATTTTGTCCGAAAAAGGCTTGCCCCTGCCGAAATCCCCAACGACGGCAGGCAAACGCCCATGAGGGGACACCCTGTTTTTGTGGCACAGCACGCCTGCGCCTGCTGTTGCAGGGGCTGTCTCAACAAATGGTACAAGGTTCCCGAAAACAGGGAGCTGACCGACGACGAAACAGAAAGGATAGTAAGACTGCTTATGGAATGGATTCGCCGGGAAATGAAGGATAAGGACTTTTGATATGGGCGGAGTGCTGAAAACCGTTTCGGTTGTATTAATGTCCGTGCTGGTTTTACTCAGCACGGTACTGCTTGTATATTCGCAAACGCTGAATATGGGAAATGAGGCTCACGAAGAAGTCACCGAAGCAGACACAGAGCCTGTGACGGGGGAGGAAACGACTGCCGTGGAGCCTGTCGCAGACGTTCCCGACGAGCCGGAAAATATAACCTTTGAAATTGTGAAAATAGATGGCGGCGACCCCCTCTGCGAGCACAGTTGGCCTATGTGGATTGACACCGTGCCCGCAGGCGTTGGCAAGATGGGTACGGCGATAAGCTACTGTCCCACCTGCGGCGCCGTGCAGACAAAGATGATTGACGCTCTGCCCGACCCCAATTTCCGTTATATGCTGGACGTTGAAAACATTCTGCAAAACCCGGAGCTGCCCAACGGCTGTGAAATCGTATCTCTTGCAATAGTGCTGAATTATCTGGGCTTTCAGGTTGACCCCGTGGAGCTCAGCGACAAATATCTCCCTAAAGGGGTATTTTGGTACGATACACCGTATGAAAAGTACATAGGCGACCCGAAAACGGAAAACGGCACAGGGTGCTATGCACCTTGTATTGTAAATGCCGCAAACGATTTTCTGAAGGATATGGATTCCACGCTCCGATGCAAGGACGTAAGCGGAAGCACCATGGAGGAGCTTCAGGCGTACGTTGACGCCGGAATTCCGGTAATAATATGGGGAACCGTGTTTATGGACTGCGACCCTACGGTATGCTATTCTTACCCGCACGAAACGGGTCTTGTAACATGGTACACCCATTCCCATTGCCTTGTTATGATAGGACATTCCGGCTCTACTTACATATTTGCGGATCCTCTCTGCGGCATTATGGATTACGACAAAGAGGACGTTCAGACAAGCTATGAGCAGGAATTTATGCAGGCATG
>JAQXKW010000190.1 GCA_029010655.1 Clostridia bacterium
GAACATTGGGCATGGAAATAAGCCTTGCCAGAGTATCGTCCTCAAGAATATGGCTTGAATTGTCCTCAAAGAACAAATCGGACTCCTCCTCGTAAACGTCCAGACATGCGGCGCCCACCTTTCTCGCCTTGATGCCCTCAAGAAGGGCTTCTGCGTCAATCAGCGCGCCACGGGAGGTGTTGACGATTACGACCCCTTTTTTCATAAGGCCGATTGACTCTGAGTTCACCACATGATAGGTGTCGTCCGTAAGGGGGCAGTGCAGGGAAACAATGTCGGATTTTGCGAAAAGCTCCGGCAGGGAAACGTAATCAATTCCGGAATTTTCTGCGGGGTAAGGGTCAAAGGCTACAATTTTCATGCCGAAGCCCCGGCATATGTCAATAAAAACTCTGCCGATTTTTCCCGTGCCCACAACTCCTACGGTTTTTCCGTGCAAATCGAAGCCGCAAAGGTCTGTCAGGCTGAAATTAAAATTCCTCGTCCTGATATAAGCCTTGTGGGTGCGGCGTATGGAGGTAAGAATCATTGCCATGGCGTGCTCCGCCACCGCATAGGGCGAGTATGCGGGAACTCTCACAAGAGTGATTTTCCCGTGGGCATACTCTATGTCTACATTGTTAAAGCCTGCACACCGCAGGGCAATAACCCTTATGCCGAAGGAGCATAAGGCGTCGATAACTTTTGCGTTTACCTCGTCGTTTACGAAAACGCATACCCCGTCAAATCCCCGGCAAAGCTCCACCGTGTCGGGAGTGAGCCTTGTGTCAAAATATTTGAAGGAAATGCCCGCCGCCTCTCCGTATTTGTTAAAGGAGGGAATGTCGTAGGGCTTAGCGTCGAAAAAAGCAAATTTCATAACGGTTCTCCCTTTCGTTTGATACGATTATTATTTCCGCCTTTTTTGAGTAAATTCATAAAGCTTTGCTTTTATAAAAATCAATCCGGGTAAATATCGCCGAATATACGGGAAGCGAGATTTTTGCAGTATTCGAGAGAAAAATTGGGGTCGGAGCCCACAATCAGATTTTCCGACGCAAGAGTTTCCGTATAGTCGGAGAGCCTGTAAACTGTCATGTCCGTGCCGTCGGCAACGTGGCACACCAAAGGAATAACCCCGCAGTCGGAAACGGTGACCTTACCCGCGCTGTCACGGTCAAGAGTGACGCTTGCGGCACAGCCCAGCATTCTGTCCGCAATGCCGTCTCCGGTCTGAGCGGTGCTGTTGATATAGTTTCCGAGAGACCAGTAAACGGGCACGCCGTTTACCGTTTCAAGAGGCTCAATAACGTGGGGGTGAGTGCCGATAACAAGATCTGCACCGTTCTCCGTAAAAATATTCGCCCAGTATTTCTGGTTGTCGTCGGGGGTGTGGGTATATTCCGTGCCCCAGTGGGGGCAAACCACAGTGAAATCTGCGTTTTCCTCCGCATACTTCAAATCGGAAATAACTTTGTCCTCGTCAAGAAGATTTACGGCGTAGGGCATGCCGTCGGGCAGGGGAATACCGTTTGTGCCGTAGGTATAGTTGAGAACGGCGATTTTCATGTCCTTAACTTCACGTATAAGCACCGTATCCTGCTCCGCCTGAGACTCGTATATGCCCACCACGGAAATATCGGGATGCTCCGTTTTCCAAAAGCCGATACAGTTGAGAAGCCCCGTACTGCCGCGGTCCAAGGCGTGATTTGTGGCATGGAGAATAACGTCAAAGCCTGCGTCAGCCAAAGCGTCGCCCACCTCAAAGGGACCGTTGAAGGCAGGGTAGCCGGAAAGACCGATGGAGGTGCCGCCCAGAATTACCTCCTGATTAACAAGGGCAAGGTCGGCAGAGGATATATCGTCTCCCACGTGGGCGAAAAAGTGGTCAAAGTTATAAGTGCCGTCGTCACGCAGTCCGCTTTCGGTAACCCTTTCGTGCAAAAGAACGTCTCCGACCATATAAAGAGTTACGGTGCTGTCCGGCACAGGCTCTGTCGCCGCCTCCGTGGTGTCGGGGGAGGGAGCCGTTGTATCGCCGGTGTCCGGTACGGTTAAATCGCTTTCAATCCTTGTGCATGCTGTAAGCGAAAAGCAAAGGATAAAGCAGAGAATAATCGATAATAATTTTTTCATATACTCACCTTTCGGTTCTCAGCCAGCGTATGCTCAGCTCGGCGCATTCAAGCTGATTTTTACCCAATGCTTCGCAGTCCTGTTCCACAATAAGCCATTTTGCACCTGTTTCTTCCGCCTTGTCCAGAATTGCGGGTATATCCTGCCTGCCGTAGCCGATGGGACGGAACTGAAAGCTCTCCGGGCGGCAGGGGTCTTCGGCATTTGCTTCGTAATCTGAGTCGCAGTAGAAATCCTTAATGTGAACAACGGGACATTTGCCCTTGCGGGCTTTAAGAAAATCCACCGGGTCAATTCCGCCGATTTTCACCCAGCAAAGGTCCGGCTCGTACATGAGAGCGCCGCCGGTGCCTTCTATAATGCCGTCAAGAACGGTTGAGTCTCCCCATCTTTTCAGCTCTCTCTCATGGTTGTGGAAAAGAATCTGCATGCCGTGCTTTTTTGCATATTCGCAGGAACGGCGAAGCTCCTCGCTGTGTTTTTCGTAGTTTTCGCCGCCGGGCAGGTTTTCCGGTATTGAGTATGCCATAACTATGTATTCTGCGCCTAATTTTTCGTATGTTTCAACGGTTTTTTCAATATCACGGATAACAAATTCGTAGCCGCCGTGAGCGGATATAATGCGAAGACCCGTGTCGTCGCATATTTTTTTGAATTCTTCGGGAGAAAGCCCCGC
>JAQXKW010000191.1 GCA_029010655.1 Clostridia bacterium
AATATATTTATTTCAGCTTTTTGATTTACTATTCTTGTCTGACGACAACTTGCATAAACAGGGTGTTCTTTCACGCCAAGAACCCAAAACGAGCCTCCGCAATGCAACTTGACTTTCAAAATCCTGCATCGCTACGTCATATTGCTCAATATTTATGGTCAAATATTGTAAACCTATAAAAAATTTGATTTTTTGGCAAAAAGCTCTTGCAAATACAAGATGTATAGTGTATAATAAAAGCTGTAATGTTCCCTGTCGGAAAATATAGGGAACAAAAAGCTGTGAGCGAGTCATCAGCGATCTATACTATTATTAATGGGAGGAAATTAAAAATGGCATTCAAAAACGCATATCTCCAGAAGGTTTATGAAAAAGTTGAACAGCGCAATCCCGGCGAAAAGGAATTCTTACAGGCAGTAAGAGAAGTTCTCGAATCCTTTGAACCCGTTGTTGAAAAGGATAAGTCCTTTGAAACAAACGGCATCATCGACAGGATCGTTGAGCCCGAAAGATTCATCCAGTTCAGAGTTTCATGGGTAGACGACAACGGCAACGTTCAGGTAAACAGAGGTTACCGCTGCCAGTTCAACTCCGCTATCGGACCTTACAAGGGCGGTATCAGACTTCACCCCTCCGTATGCGCATCCGTAATCAAGTTCCTCGGCTTCGAGCAGATCTTCAAGAACAGCCTTACAGGTCTTCCTATGGGCGGCGGTAAGGGCGGCTCCGACTTCGATCCAAAGGGCAAGTCCGACAGAGAGATCATGGCATTCTGCCAGAGCTTCATGACAGAGCTTTCCAAGCACATCGGCGCAGACACCGACGTTCCCGCAGGCGACATCGGCACGGGCGCCCGTGAAATCGGCTATATGTTCGGTCAGTACAAGAGACTGCGCGGCCTGTTTGAAGGCGTGCTTACCGGTAAGGGACTTACCTACGGCGGCTCTCTTGCAAGAACCGAGGCTACCGGCTACGGCCTGCTTTATATTACCGAAGAAATGCTTAAATGCCACGGCGACAGCATGAAAGACAAGATTGTGGCTGTTTCCGGTGCGGGAAATGTTGCAATTTATGCTATTCAGAAGGCGCAGCAGCTGGGAGCAAAGGTTGTTACCTGCTCCGATTCCAACGGCTGGGTTTACGATCCGGACGGAATCGATGTTGCGGCTCTTAAAGAAATAAAAGAAGTAAAGAGACAGAGGCTTACAGCCTACAAGGATTACAGACCCGCCTCCGAGTACCACGAGGGCAAGGGCGTATGGAGCGTTAAGTGCGACGTAGCTCTCCCCTGCGCTACTCAGAACGAGCTGAACCTTGAGGACGCAAAAATGCTTGTGGCAAACGGCGCAAAGGTCGTTGCCGAGGGCGCAAACATGCCCACCACTCAGGAGGCTACCGACTTTTTGCAGGAAAGCGGCGTATACTTCCTGCCCGGCAAGGCGGCAAACGCCGGCGGCGTTGCAACCTCAGCCCTTGAAATGTCCCAGAACAGCGAGAGACTCCATTGGACATTTGAGGAGGTTGACTCAAAGCTTCAGAAAATCATGGTTGATCTTTATCACAATATTGACAACGCCGCAAAGAAATACGGCTTTGAAGGCAACTATGTTGCAGGCGCAAACATAGCGGGCTTTGAAAAGGTCGTAGAAGCTATGACGGCTCAGGGCGTTGTTTAATCAATACCCAGGCGGATTTCCGCAGGAAACTAAAATAATTTTTCGCCGTATGTCGGCGTTACGGAGGTTATTATGGAAACTGTAAAAGATTATTTCGGCAGCTTGGTTTTTGACGACAGAGTGATGAAGGCCACTCTCCCCGAAAAGGTTTACAATTCGCTCAAGAAAACCATCGATGAGGGCAAAGCCCTTGACATCAGCGTTGCAAATGCGGTTGCAAATGCAATGAAGGATTGGGCGATAGCTAACGGCGCAACACACTTCACTCATTGGTTCCAGCCTCTTACCGGCATAACAGCAGAAAAGCATGACAGCTTTATCGCCCCCTCTCCCGACGGCGGCGTGATTATGGAGTTCTCCGGCAAGGAATTGATAAAGGGCGAGCCCGACGCATCTTCCTTCCCCTCCGGCGGCATCCGTGCCACCTTCGAGGCGAGAGGCTACACTGCGTGGGACCCCACGTCCTATGCGTTCATTAAGGGCAAGACCCTTTGCATTCCCACAGCGTTCTGCTCCTACGGCGGAGAAGCTCTTGACAAGAAAACGCCCCTGCTCCGTTCCATGGAGGCTCTCAACAAGCAGGCGCTCCGTGTTCTCCGTCTTTTCGGAAACGAGGACGTAAAGCGTGTTGTTACATCTGTAGGTCCCGAGCAGGAATACTTCCTTATTACAAAGGAAATGTACGATAAGCGTCCCGACCTTCGCAATACGGGAAGAACCCTTTTC
>JAQXKW010000192.1 GCA_029010655.1 Clostridia bacterium
CTTGCCGTCGTGGCAAGGGCACTGCCCTCCGATAAAATGCGCCTTGTAAAGCTCGCTCAGGAATCGGGGCTTGTAGTGGGCATGACAGGGGACGGAATAAACGACGCCCCGGCGCTGACTGCCGCAGACGTAGGCTTTGCCATGGGTGCGGGAACGGAAATTGCCAAGGAAGCGGGAAATATTGTTATAACGGATAACAGCTTCACCTCAATCACAAAAGCGGTGCTTTACGGCAGAACGATTTTTGAAAGCATTAGGAAATTTATCGTTTTCCAGCTTCTCATGAACCTTTCCGCCATGGGTATATCCCTTATCGGACCCTTTATGGGCGTTGACTGCCCCGTCACCGTAATACAGATGCTGTGGGTAAATATTATTATGGATACCTTGGGCGGTCTTGCCTTTGCGGGAGAGCCTGCGCTGAGGCGGTACATGAAGCGCAAAGCTCTGCCACGGGACGCAAAAATCTTAACGGGCAGAATGCTTTCCCAGATTTTCATAACAGGCTCATATACACTGTCCCTCAGCGTGTTTTTCCTGAAAAGCCGCGCCCTCCGCCAGTATTTCGGCGGAGACGATAAATATTATCTGACGGCGTTTTTTGCCATGTTCATTTTCTGCGGAATTTTCAATTCCTTTAATGCGAGAACAGAGAGAGTCAACATTACCTCCCATCTATCCGGCAATAAACCGTTTATACTGATTATGACCATGGTGGCGGCGATTCAGCTTTTGATAATCTATTTCGGCGGCGAGGTTTTCCGATGCGTACCCCTTACGGCACGTCATCTTGCCGTGACCGCACTTATCGCCGCAACGGTTATTCCCGCCGATATGATAAGAAAACTGCTTTTGCGGCGCAAATAATTTGTGAAAGCCCTTTATTTTCCGTATAATATATGATATAATGTAAAATACGAAAATTTGGGGGAAAACAGATAATGTGCGGATTTGTAGGATTTACGGGCAATATTGTAAACAGAAATGAGATAATCCGGAAAATGGCGGACAGAATAATCCACCGAGGACCGGATATGGACGGCTATCACCTGAGCGGCGAGGGCGAGGAGCCCGTCGCTCTGGGCTTTCGCCGTCTCAGCATAATAGATTTGTCCGAGGCGGGACGCCAGCCCATGTATAACGAGGACGGAAGCGTGGTTATCGTGTATAACGGGGAAACTTATAATTTCCCGGAGCTCAGGGAGGAGCTTATCGCACGGGGTCATGTTTTCAAAAACCGAAGCGATACGGAGGTGCTTGTGCACGGCTATGAGGAATACGGCACAGCCCTTGCCTCAAAGCTCCGCGGCATGTTCGCATTCGTTATATGGGATAAAAAGACCAATACCATGTACGGCGCCCGCGACTATTTCGGCATAAAGCCCTTTTATTATACAAAGACCGCCGACGGAAATCTTCTGTTCGGCTCGGAGATAAAAAGTCTGCTTGAGCATCCGGGCTTTCGCCGTGAAATAAACCCGGAGGCTCTGCGCCCTTATCTCACCTTCCAGTACAGCGCCATGGAGGAGACCTTTTTCAAGGGCACCTTCAAGCTTCCCGCCGCCCATTGGTTCACATGGAAAAACGGGGAAATGCACATCGAAAGATACTGGGACGCAGACTTTTCCCGTAAAACCGGGCTGTCCTTTGAGGGGGCGGCACAGGAGATTGACGATAGGGTCAGAGAATCCGTAAAGGCTCATAAAATCAGCGACGTGCCCGTGGGATCGTTTTTGTCCGGCGGCGTAGATTCAAGCTATATTACCGCCTGCCTTATGCCCGATAAAACCTTCTCCGTGGGTTTTGACAGCGGAGATAATTCCCATAAGTTCAACGAGACCGGGGAAGCGGGGGAGCTTTCCGAAAAGCTGGGTATCGCAAATTACAGAGATATGCTCACAAAGGAAAGATGCCTTGAGGCGTTTGCCGATATTCAGTACCATATGGACGAGCCCCAGTCGAATCCCTCCTCGGTTCCGCTTTATTTCCTCGCAAAGCTGGCGAAGGAGCACGTGACCGTTGTGCTTTCCGGCGAGGGAGCGGACGAAATATACGCAGGATACGAGTGGTACGATACTCCCCCTGCCCTGAGAAAATACGAAAAACTGCCTCTGCCGCTACGCCGTCTTGCGGGCAATATAACCCACAAGCTCCCCTATTTCAAGGGTCACGATTTCATACTGAAGGGAAGCGGGAAGCCCGAGCTTTGGTTTATAGGACAGGCTCTCGTTTTCCCGGAGGACGAGGCGTACGGCATTCTCCGCCCCAAATACAGAGTAGGTCCTACGGCATCACAGGTCGCCGAGCCTATTTACGACAGAGTGCGGGACTTGCCCGAGCTTGAAAAGAAGCAGTACCTTGACTTAAATTTGTGGCTCCCCGGAGATATTCTGCTGAAAGCGGATAAAATGAGCATGGCTCATTCCTTAGAGCTCAGAGTGCCATACCTTGACCGTGAGGTTATGGGAGAGGCGGCGGCATATCCCGTAGATTATAAGATCGCAGGCGACACAAAAGCGGTTCTCCGCCATGCGGCAAATAAAACCCTGCCCGACGAATGGGCAAACCGTAAAAAGAAGGGCTTTCCCGTGCCGCTCACAAATTGGCTCCGGGACGAAAAGTTTTCGGCAATTGTCAAAGACAGTTTTACGTCCGATGCGGCGGCAGAATATTTCGATACGGATAAGCTTGTGTCACTTCTCGCAGACCCTGCCCATAACCGCCGCAAAATATGGACGGCGTATACCTTCCTGACGTGGCATAAACAGTTTTTTGAAGGAGGCAGATTCTGATGAATAACGACATAGTCCCCGTTTTTTTGGGCGCTGACCTAAATTGCTATAATTTCGCAAGAGCGTTCCACGAAGCCTACGGAGTGAAATCCTACGCCTTCGGCAGATATGCAATCTCCGCCACAAAGTATTCAAAAATTATAAATTTCAAAATTGTTCCCGACATAGATAACGAAGAAACCATGCTGAGAGAACTGACGGCATTTGCAGAACAGCATAAGGGAAAAAGGCTGTATCTTTTCGGCTGTACGGACGACTACGCCGCAATGATAATCCGCAGACATCGGGAGCTTCCCGAGTATATCTGCCCCTGCCCGTCGGAGGAGCTGTACGGCTCTATTCAGAAAAAAGCGGAATTTTACGAAATGTGCGAAAAGCACGGAATTCCCTATCCGAAAACTGCGGTTTTCACTTCTACCCCCGAAGCGCAGGACATTACGGCAGAAAAGCTGGGCTTTGAATACCCCATAGTTGTAAAGCCCTCCTCAAGCGTTGACTATTGGAAGCACCCCTTTGACACAATGAAAAAGGTGTATTTCGCAAATACACCCGAAGAAGCGGTGGAAATCATTGCAGAAATATATGCGTCGGGCTATCCCGATAAAATGATTCTCCAGAAGCTCATTCCCGGCGGAGACTCAAACATGCGTGTGCTCACCGCCTTTTCCGATAAAAACGGAAAGGTCAGAGCAATGTGTCTGGGACATACCATGGTGGAGGAGCATACCCCCCACGGACTTGGAAATCACGCCGCTATCGTCACCGAACCCGTAACGGATTTGGCAATTGCCGAAAATATCAGAAAAATGCTTGAGGACTGTAAATATACTGGCTTTTCAAATTTTGATATTAAGGACGCAGGCGAGGACGGCTTCAAGGTGTTTGAAATAAACCTGAGACAGGGAAGAAGCAATTACTACGTTACCTCCTGCGGCATGAATATTGCAAGGCTTGCCGTGGAAAAATGGGATGGAGGAGACGACTGTACCTTAAACGAGACCGAGTGGTTCTGGCATCATGTGCCGGAAAGCGTGGCATACGAATATACAGAGGACGCCGCCCTTTCGGAAAAGGCTAAAAAGCTGAAAGCGGAAGGGAAAAGCTCCTGCTCGCTGAAATACGGCTTCGACCTTAAATTAAACCCACTCCGCTTAGTCTGCGTTGCGGAACAGCTTCGCCGCCAAAAGAAAAAATTCAGGCTTTACTGCCCGAAACCGGAGCGTAATTAATGAAAGAAAAGAAACCGCTTCTGGGCGTTTTAGGAGGGCTCGGTCCCATGGCAAGCGCATACTTTTATGAGCTTCTCACCGAAAGGACGAATGCCTCCTGCGACCAGGAGCATATAGATGCAGTAGTATGTTCCAGAGCCTCAACTCCGGATAGAAGTGCATATCTTTTGGGAAAAAGTCAGGAGTCGCCCCTGCCGAAAATCTGCGCCGACGCCCAAAGGCTTGAGCAATTCGGCGCCGATTTAATAGTCATCACCTGTAATACAAGCCATTGCTTTATTGAGGATATAAGAAAAAGCGTAGGCGTTCCCGTGCCGAGTATTATCGAGGAAACGGTGAAGTTTCTCCGCCTTGCGGGGTGTAAAAAGGCAGGTATTATGGCAACGGACGGCACCGTGGCAACTAACCTCTATCAGCAGGAGCTGGAAAAGGCGGGGATAGAACATGCTCTGCCGGATGGAGAATATCAGAAAACTGTCATGTCGCTTATTTACGACGACGTGAAAAGCGGAAAAGAGCCGTCACGGGAAAAGTTTTATTCCGTCGCCGAGCACCTGAAAAGTAAAGGCTGTGAAAGAATAATCCTCGGCTGTACGGAGCTTTCCGTAATAAATACCAAGCTGGGAGGAGAGTCATACTTCTGCGATGCGATGGAGGTCCTGAGCTACAGGGCAATCTGCCTTTGCGGCGGAAAGCCGAAGGGATTTCCCCGAGAGTTTGAACTGATGAGAAATGAAGCTTTGTGATTTAATGAGTAATATCCCCCACGAGGGGGGCGGCGAAGACGCCGAAATTCGCCGCATAGGCTATAATTCCGAAAAAGCACGGCAGGGCGAGCTTTTCGTTTGCCTGAAAGGTGCCTCCAGAGACGGACACGATTTTGCCGAAAGAGCGTACCAAAACGGGTGCAGAGCCTTTCTTTGCGAAAGAAGGATAGACCTTCCCGATGATGCTGTGCAGATAATTGTTGACGATACAAGAGCCGTTCTCCCCGAAATTTCTGCCAAGTTTTTCGGCTATCCTGCGGAAAAACTCCATATTATCGGAATTACGGGAACAAAGGGCAAAACCACAACGGCGCTGCTTACGGCGGCAATTCTCAATGCCGCAGGGCTGAACTGTGCATATGTCGGCTCCAACGGCGTCCTTATAAACGGCGAGCACACGGACACGGTCAATACTACCCCCGAAAGCCTTTATCTTCAGCAGTATTTCAGTATGATGGTAAAGGGAAACGTCAAGTATGCGGTGCTGGAGGTGTCCTCCCAGGCGCTTGCCCACCACAGGGTGGACGGAATACATTTTGAAACCGTGGCGTTCACTAATCTGTCGGAGGATCATATAGGCGGTGCGGAGCACCCTACCTTCGAGCATTACAGAGCCTCCAAGAAAAGACTGTTTACGGAGCACGGTGCGACTACTGCGGTGTACTGCGCCGACGACGAAGCAGGAGAATATATGACCGAGGGCTTTGAGGGCAGGAAAATAACCTTCGGGGTCAATACAAAATCCGATTGGACGGCGGAAAACATAGAAAAATTCAGGGACGAAACGTCTCTGGGAATAACCTTTGACTGTACGGGAAACGGGTACAGGGTAAAAGTAAATCTCCAGTCCCCCGGATATTTTAGCGTGTATAACGCCATGTGTGCCATGGCAATCTGCTCTGTGTACGGCGTGGGACGCGATTTTGCGGCAAGGATTCTGGGCGAAACCACGGTGCGGGGAAGATTTGAGATAGTGCCCGCACTTCCCGGCAGAACCTTTATAATAGATTATGCCCATAACGGAATAAGCCTTACCTCCGCTCTGAAAACCCTCAGAGAGTACGACCCGGAGAGAATAATCTGCCTGTTCGGCTCCGTAGGCGGGCGCACAAAGGGGCGCCGCAGGGAGCTGGCAGAGGCCGCGTCGGAGTATGCGGATTACGTTATTATCACGTCGGATAATCCGGACTACGAGGACCCTATCGATATATGCACCGAAATCGAGTCCTATATGAAAAGCGGCGTGCCCTGCGAAGTCATTCCCAACAGAGCCTCCGCCATCAAAGCGGCGGTGGATATGTCGGAAAAGGGAGACATAATCCTGCTTGCGGGAAAGGGGCACGAAACATATCAGCTTATCTGCGGCAGAAAGGTACCTTTCTCCGAAAGACAGATACTTACGGAAATCTGCGGCTCGCTTTCGCTTAAATAACCTAAATAAAAGGTAAATTTATAAATCGGATGATAAAGGGGAAAATATGAAGCTCTTGTTCAAGCAAAGACTGTTTTCATGGTTTGACAGCTACGATATTTACGATGAAGCGGGCAATACAGTTTATACCGTAAAGGGCGAACTTTCGTGGGGGCATCTGCTTCGCATATACGACGCAGGCGGCTGTGAAATCGGAATGATTAAGGAAAGGGTTTTCACATGGCTCCCTAAATTTGAAATCTATCAGAGAGAGCAGTACATAGGCTGTATCAGCAAGGAGTTTACGTTTTTTAAGCCCAAATTCAATATTGACTGCAACGGCTGTCACGTTGAGGGCGATTTGTTTGAATGGGATTATACTATAAAAAATCCGTCGGGAAACAGCGTTGCGGCTGTTACAAAAGAAATCTGGAACTGGACGGACACGTATACGATTGATGTGGAGAACCCCCGTGACGCACTTTGTGCGCTTATGCTTGTGCTTGCCATTGATGCGGAAAAATGCTCAAGGGGTGATTGAGCGGATAGCAGTCAGGGGCTAGCGGCCGGCGGCCGGAAATTGCAATTATTTATCGGTAAATATAACTATGGCGGCGAAGCCGCCACACACAGGGGGCTATATGCCCCCTGTCATTGCGAGGGTACGAAGTGCCCGTGGCAATCTCTACGGGCGATTTGCCGGCACCTTCCGTCAGCGCAAATGCAGACGGTCTAGTCTGCCTCCCTTGTGCAAAGGGAGGGGGACCACGAAGTGGTGGAGGGATTGTATTCAAAGGGGTGCTCAAAGACAATCCCTCCGTCACGGCATACGCCGTGCCACCTCCCTGCGGTTTCACTTCGTGAAGCCATCACAAGGGAGGCAAAGCGGCGGGAGCAATACGGCACTCTGCCGATATGCCGAAACCGCACCGTGACAAATGACAAAACGGACTGCCGCCGTGATTTTACTCACCGGCGGCAGTCCGCTTTATATATGAGCCATCGGCTTTTGCCGTCCGGCTCATTTTTTGAAATTAATTGTCAAATCTTTCACAGCATTCGTCCGGCTTTTCAAAAGTAGGCTCTTCGGGAGCGGCGGGGGTAACGTCTCCGATTCCCGTTGTCTCCGAAAAGATTACGTTGGATTTAACGGCATTAACGGCGTCCGTGGGAACGATAATCTTAGAAGCCTTGCCGTTTGACATGCTGACCAAAGCCTCGTACTTTTTCAGCTCAAGCACCGCAGCGTCGGCTCCTGCCTCCTTCAAAGCGCGCAGACCGTCAGCCTCCGCCTTCTTTGCAAGGAAAATAGCCTTCGCTTCACCCTCGGCTCTCGCAATGCGGGCGTCTCTTTCACCCTCAGCCTCAAGAATCATAGCCTGCTTGTCACCCTCTGCACGGGTGATTGCAGCCGCCTTGTGACCCTCAGCCTGTAAAAGGGTTTCACGGCGGTCACGCTCCGCCTTCATCTGCTTTTCCATGGCGTTCTGAATTTCGGCGGGAGGAATAATGTTTTTAAGCTCAACTCTGCCCACCTTGATGCCCCATTGATCGGTTGCCTCGTCAAGAATGGTGGTCATTTTGCCGTTTATGGTGTCACGGGAGGTGAGAGTGCCGTCCAGCTCAAGCTCACCCACTATGTTACGGAGCGTTGTAGCCGTAAGATTTTCCAAAGCGGAAATGGGGTCAACCGCACCGTAAGCGTAAAGCTTTGCGTCGAAAATGCGGTAGTAAACCACGGTGTCAATCTGCATTGTAACATTGTCTTTTGTAATAACAGGCTGAGGCGGGGAGTCCATAACCTGCTCTTTAAGAGTGATTTTTTTCGCCATGGACTCAAAGAAGGGAATCTTTATATGCAGCCCTGCGGTCCATGTTTTTTTGTATTTTCCGAGAAACTCAATTACAAATTCCGTTGCCTGCGGAACGATACAGATATTTTTGATAATGACTATCAAAACAAATACTGCAACTAAGGCCCAGATAATGGGCATAACAGAAAAGGAACCGGACATATCTGCCTCCGTATTAATAGATTAAGCATGA